>JBEPVP010000007.1:0-38041 GCA_041690935.1 Rhodanobacter sp. | reverse complement strand
GGCCTGATGCCCTCCACCGGAATTCGTATGCGATGACGACTGCCGACAGCCGATCCACGCGCGCGCCACGCGAACGTCTCGATCGCCGCGATATCCGCACGCTGGCGCTCGCCGCGCTGGGCGGTGCGCTGGAGTTCTACGACTTCGTGGTGTTCGTGTTCTTCGCGATCCCGCTGAGCCATCTGTTCTTCCCCCACGACACCGCACCGTGGCTGGCGCAGCTGCAGGTATTCGGGATCTTCGCGGCCGGTTACCTGGCACGGCCGCTGGGTGGCATCGTGATGGCGCATTACGGTGACAAGCTGGGGCGCAAGAAGATGTTCACGCTCAGCGTGTTCCTGATGGCGGTGCCGACGCTGGGCATCGGCCTGCTGCCGGTGTATGCGCAGGTCGGCATGCTGGCGCCGCTGTTGCTGCTGTTGCTGCGTGTGGTGCAGGGCATTGCGGTGGGTGGCGAGGTGCCCGGCGCGTGGGTATTCGTGGCCGAACACGTGCCCGCGCAGCGGATCGGCTTTGCCTGCGCCAGTCTCACCTCGGGGCTTACCGTCGGCATCCTGATCGGCTCGCTGGTGGCCGCGGCGATCAATCGCCAGCTGACCCCGGCCGAAGTGCTCGACTACGGCTGGCGACTGCCGTTTCTGGCCGGCGGCGTGTTCGGTTTCTTCGCGGTATGGTTGCGCCGCTGGCTCAGCGAGACGCCGGTGTTCGAGGCGATGCACGCGCGCCAGGAGCTGGCCAGCGGCTTGCCGTTGCGACAGGTGTTCGAGCGGCATCGGCCGAGCGTGCTGCTGTCGATGCTGGTGACCTGGATGCTGACCGCTGCGATCGTGGTGCTGATCCTGATGACGCCGACGCTGGCGCAATCGGTATTCCATGTCGCGCCGGCCCGGGCGTTCTTCGGCAACAGCGTGGCGTCGTTCGCGCTGGCGCTGGGTTGTCTGTTCTATGGTTGGCTGGCCGATCGCATCGGCCATGCGCGGGCGTTGTTGTTCGGCGCCATCGGTTTGCTGGCATGCAGCTATGCGCTTTACCTTGACCTGCAGGCGGGCGCCACGCATTTTGTGGCGCTGTACGCGCTGGCCGGTTTTGCCGTCGGCGTGGTCGGCGTCGTGCCGGTGCTGATGGTGCTCGCGTTTCCACCGGCGGTGCGATTTTCCGGGCTGTCGTTCTCGTACAACGTGGCCTACGCGCTGTTCGGCGGCCTCACGCCGCCGTTGATCGGCCTGCTGGTCAGGCGGTTCGGCGTGCTGGCACCGGCGCATTACGTGGCGTTTACCGCCGTGATCGGCATCGGCGTTGCCGGCTGGCTGATCGCCATGTCGCACGAGGGGTCACGCCATGCGCAGCGGCGCGCCTAGAACTCCAGCTCCTGCGCCGCGCACAGGTAATCGACCAGCGGCGCGGCACGCTTGAACGTGGTCACTGTCCACGGCAGCAGTTCGCTGGAGCAGGCCAGTGCTTCGTCCAGGCCGGCCGAGGCGATGAAATCCTTGCGCTTGAGATCGTCGATCAGTTCGTGCGCCGAATCGTAGCCGCGCGGCGGCCGGATCAGCGATTCGCCGCCCAGTTGCAGGTGCTCTCGGAATACCTTGCTGCGGGTGGCGTTTTTCCACGCGGCGGGATTGTCGATGAGAAACCCGCGGATGTGCTTGAGCGCATCCGGCTCCGGATGCCACATGCCGCCACCGGCGAAGCAGTCGCCCGGCTCGATATGCAGGTAGAACCCCGGCGCCTGGATCTCATGCCGCCGCTCGTGGAAGAAACGCGAGCCCTGCCACGGCTTGTACGGCAGCTTGTTGTTGGAGTAGCGGGTGTCGCGATAGATGCGGTACAGCGAGCCGCCGTTCCTGCGCGGGTCGGCGCGGTAGTGCGGGCTGATCTTCGCCAGTGGCGCTTGCAGGTCGGTGATCAGCTGCAGGAACGGCTCGCGCACCTGCCGCTCGTAGTCGTCCTTGTGCGCGTGGAACCAGTCGCGGCTGTTGTTGCGATCGAGCGCGCGCAGGAAGCGGAATGTGGCAGGGGTGAAATAGCTCTGGGGCATGGCGGGGCCGTGGTGATGGTCAGATCGGATCGAGGCCGGCGGCGAGCTGCTCGCCCCAGGCCTGCAACTGGTCGAGCAGCGGCAGCTTGTCCTGCGCTTGCGGATCGCTGCGCAGCTCGGCGAGGCGCGCGAAATAGTCATCGAGCGTGAGGCCGGTCAATGCGGTGTGCCGAGTCAGTCGTGCGTGTCGAAAGGCTTCCCAGCGGACGCGTTCGTCGGCATCCAGTGTCTCGGGCCAGTTGCGGGCACGGTAGCGGAACAACAGTTCCGGGTAGCGCGCATCGCGGAACGGGAACGCGCGTGCGCCCAACTGTGCCGGCGGCGTGGCGCGTACCTGAGCCAGCAACTTCTTGTCGGCATCGGGCAGGAAGCCGCCGCCGTACAGGGCAAGCTCGGGGTCTTCCGGCGGCGCCAGTTCGGCTGCACGCTGGAACACGCGCCGCAGTTTTTCGGCGAGGCCATCGACCGCACGCAGAACGTCGCGGTGGGCGACGCAGCGATCCAGGTCCAGCTGCAGGCGATCGAGGTTCACACCCTGCAGCACCGACAGCGGCGCCAGCGCCGGCGCGTGGTTGGCGCGCACGGTGCGCAGCGGGATGCGCTCGATGCCTTCGGGCAGGTCGGCACGCGCGGTGAAGATGCGGTCGGCGATCTCGTCCTCGTCCAGCGCCAGCCATTCGGCAGGATCGGTGGCGAGGTCGTACACGATGACTTCACCGGCGCGGCTGGGGTGTGCGGCCAGCGGCGCGATCACGGCCAGGCAATGACGGCTGGCCGGGTAGCGCGAGGACACATGCACCACTGGCGTCATGTTCACCACATCGAGCATCTCGAACACCTTCTGCTTGCGGCGCAGGCTGTAGTACCAGTCCCACAGCCGCGGCTGGCGCACACGGATCAGCCGGGCCAGGTCGATCAGCGCGTACACGTCGGACAGGGCATCGTGGGCACGCTCCTGCTTGAGCTGGTTGGCGCTGGCCAGATGTTCCAGCTTGAAGCTGGGCGAACCGTCCTCACGCGTCGGCCACAGGATGCCTTCGGGTCGAAGCGCCTGGCACAGGCGTACCAGGTCGATCAGGTCCCAGCGCGAGTTGCCGTTTTCCCACTCGCGGCCGTACGGCTCGTGGAAGTTGCGGTAGAGCATCTGCCGGGTGAACTCGTCGTCGAAACGCAGCGAGTTGTAGCCGACCCCGCAGGTGCCCGGCGCGGCCAGTTGCTCGTGCACACGGGCGGCGAATTCGGCCTCGTTGACGCCTTCGCGTTCGGCCAGCTGCGGGGTGATCCCGGTGATCAGGCAGGCGTCGGGATGCGGCGGCATTTCCAGCGGCGGCTTGCCGTAGAACATCACCGGTTCGCCGATGATCTCCAGCTCCAGGGTGGTGCGGATGCCGGCGAACTGTACCGGCCGGTCGCGCCGCGAGTCGGCGCCGAAGGTTTCGTAGTCGTGCCAGAAGAAGGTCTGCATGGGCCGAATCATCGCATGCGCAAAAGTGAGGGGGGCAAGACTGATAAACTGCCGCTACAAGGAGAGCTCATGAGCCAAGCCCACGAAGACAACCTGATCTGGATCGATCTGGAGATGACCGGCCTCGACACCGACAACGACTCGATCCTGGAGATCGCCACGGTGGTCACCGACAGGGATCTGAACGTGCTGGCCGACGGGCCGGTATTTGCGATACGCCATGAGATCGACCAGCTGGAGTCGATGGACAGCTGGAACACCAATCAGCACCACAAGTCGGGTCTGTGGCGGCAGGTGCTGATCTCGGAAACCGATCACGCGATGGCGGAGCAGGCCACGGTGGATTTTCTGCGTGCGTGGGTGCCGCCGGGCAAGTCGCCGATGTGCGGCAACTCGATCTGCCAGGACCGTCGTTTCATGCATCGGCAGATGCCGCGGCTGGAGCGCTACTTTCATTACCGCAACCTCGACGTCTCCACGCTCAAGGAGCTGGCCCGGCGCTGGGCACCGGAGATCGCCAGGAGTGTCGGCAAGGAGTCCGCGCACACGGCGCTGTCCGATATCCGCGATTCGATCGCCGAGCTGCGCTATTACCGCCGTTTCATGGGCGAGCTGGGCGGCAGGGTCGATGCCTGAGTGCGTTGCCGTTGGCCGGGTCCACTGAGGTAAAGCGCATGTCGAATGATCTGTTTGCGACGGTACTGGATTGTGCCGGGCGGCCTTTGCGACTTGACCGTCCGCGCGTGGTCGGCATCCTCAATATCACGCCCGATTCGTTCTCCGATGGCGGCGCACACGCCAGCGTCGAGGCGGCCGTGGCGCATGGCCTGCGCATGGCGGAAGAAGGCGCCGACATGCTGGATATCGGCGGTGAGTCCACCCGTCCCGGTGCAGCGGATGTTCCGGTCGAGGAAGAGCTGCGCCGCGTGCTGCCGGTGATCGAGCAATTGATGGCGCGCACCGTGTTGCCGATCGCGATCGACACCTCCAAGCCGCAGGTGATGCGGGCCGCCGTGGCGGCGGGCGTCGGCATGATCAACGACGTGTATGCGCTGCGTCGCGAAGGTGCCATGGAGGCCGTCGCCGAACTGGGCGTGCCGGTGTGTCTGATGCATATGCAGGGCGAACCGCGCAGCATGCAGGCCGATCCGCATTACGACGACGTGGTCGGCGAAGTGCACCGGTTTCTCACCGATCGGTTGTTCGGCTGTGAACTGGCCGGGATCGATCGGCGCAAGGTGCTGGTCGATGTCGGTTTCGGTTTCGGCAAGACGCTGGACCACAACCTGGCGCTGCTGTGCGCGCTGGAACGCTTCAGCAATCTGGGTAGCGGTGTGTACGTCGGGCTGTCGCGCAAGGCGATGATCGGGACGCTGACCGGACGGGTCGAACCGGCCGCGCGCGCGGCCGGTTCCGCAGCGGCGGCGCTGATTGCCGTTCAGCGCGGCGCGCGCATGGTGCGCGTGCATGATGTGGCGGCGACGGTGGATGCGCTGGCGGTGTGGCGAGCGGTGCATGCGGCCGACGTGGTGCCGCGCCGGGACGAGAAAAAGCCAGCCGCGCCGCGCTGGCCGGACGACGATTGATGGCGCTGCATCAACGCAGCTCTCAGCAGAAACAACACCGACTTTCCGGAACACAAACCACGATGAACGAGCGTAGATATTTCGGCACCGATGGCATTCGCGGAGCGGTCGGCGAATGGCCGATCAGTGCGGACTTCATGTTGCGCCTGGGCCGTGCGGTCGGCAGCGTACTGGCGCGCGACGGCAAGGAACGCCCGAACGTACTGATCGGCAAGGACACGCGGGTTTCCGGCTACATGTTCGAGGCAGCGCTGGAAGCCGGCCTGGTTGCCGCCGGCGCCGATGTCGGGCTGCTCGGCCCGATGCCGACACCGGCGGTGGCGTTCCTGACCCGCTCGATGCGCGCACAGACCGGCATCGTGATCAGCGCCTCGCACAATCCGCATCACGACAACGGCATCAAGTTCTTCTCCGCCAACGGCGAAAAGTTGTCCGACGCGGTGGAGCTGGCGATCGAGCAGGAGGTCGATGCCGCGTTCGTCACGGTGCCGTCCGAACGGCTTGGCAAGGCCCGCCGCATCGACGATGCGGTGGCCCGCTATGCGGAGTACTGCAAGGCCACGGTGGCAAAGGATTTCAGCCTGCGCGGACTCAAGCTGGTAGTCGACTGCGCGCATGGCGCGACCTACCAGGTGGCGCCGAAGGTGTTCGCCGAACTGGGCGCCGAGGTGATCGCTATCGGCGACAAGCCGGACGGTTTCAACATCAATCGCGAGGTCGGCTCGACTCATCCGCAGGCCGTGCAGCTGGCGGTGCTGGCGCATGGCGCCGACATGGGCATGGCGTTCGATGGCGACGGCGACCGGCTGGTGCTGGTGGACCGCCACGGCGTTCTGGCCGATGGCGACGACATTCTCTACATACTGGCGCGCAGCCTGCATGCGCGGGGGATGCTCAAGGGGCCGGTGGTCGGCACCTTGATGAGCAACTACGGATTGCAACTGGCACTGGCTGAGTTCGATGTGCCGCTGATCCGCGCCAACGTGGGCGATCGCTATGTGATGCAGCAACTGAAGCAGCACGGCGGCGTGCTGGGTGGCGAGACCTCCGGCCACATCCTGTGCCTGGATCGCGCCACTACCGGCGACGGCATCGTCGCCGCGCTGGCCGTGCTGGAGGCGCTCGCGCGCTCCGGCGAGGACCTGGTTTCGGCGCGTCGGGGTTTGCAGAAATTGCCGCAGGTCATGCTCAACGTGCGTGCCGATGGCGCCCGCGAGGCACTGGCCGGCGACGAGGTGCAGCAGGCATTGGCCGAGGTGGAGAAGATCCTGCGCGGTCGCGGCCGGGTGGTGCTGCGTGCGTCCGGCACCGAGCCACTGGTGCGCGTGACCATCGAGGGCGCCGATGCGGCAGAAGTGCAACAGTTGGCGGAGAAGCTCGCCGGGATTGTAAAATCCGCAGCCGAACGCTCGTGAACCTGTAGCGGTATTGGCATGGTGTTGAAAACACGCTGCCAATACGGGCCACTGATGGCCCGCCGCGAATCGGGCGCCGCAAGCGCCTGATTCGGCGTAGCCGGATACGGACCTGCGCCGGAGCCGGCGCGTTGAAAAAAGGGCAGGACAGTCCTTTTTTCAACAATCAGTTTCGGGTCGCCATGGATTGGCCCGACGTGCCCCACCCCTGCGGTGGTGGATGAATCGACCGCACGCCAACCTAGTGGACTACAGCCATGAAGCACGTTCCCACCCTCGATATCCGTCGCTACGACACCGACCGCGACGCTTTCGTCGCCGAGATCGGCGCGGCGTACCGTGAATTCGGCTTCTGCTGCATCAGCGGCCACGGTATCCCGCGCGAACTGATCGACGGCTCGTACGAAGTGTTTCGGCGTTTCTTCGCACTGCCGATCGAAACCAAGATGAAGTATCACGTCGCCGGCAGCGGCGGTGCGCGTGGCTACACGCCGTTCAAGGTGGAGACTGCCAAGGACAGCCAGTACGCCGACCTCAAGGAGTTCTGGCATATCGGACGCGAGATCCCGCGCGACTCGAAATTCGCCGACGTGATGCCACCGAATCTGTGGCCGAGTGAAGTGCCGGACTTCAAGCAATGCGGCTACGGCTTGTACGAGGCGCTGGACCAGCTCGGCACCCGCGTGCTGCGCGCGCTGGCCCTGCATATCGACCAGCCGGAAAATTTCTTCGAGGACAAGACCGACGTCGGCAATTCGATCCTGCGCCCGATCCATTACCCGCCGATCACCCAGGAAACCGAGTCTGACGAGCATGGCCCGAACGTGCGCGCGGGCGCGCATGAGGACATCAACTTCATCACCCTGCTGGTCGGCGCCAGCGCCGAGGGGCTGGAAGTGCTGAGCGATGGCGAGTGGCTGCCGATCACCACCGAGGGCGACGCGATCGTGGTGAACATCGGCGACATGCTGCAGCGGCTGAGCAACCACGTGTATCCGTCCACCTCGCACCGCGTGGTCAACCCGCGGAACGAGAACGCGCGCAAGCCGCGCTACTCGGTGCCGTTCTTCCTGCATCCGAATCCGGATGTGATACTTGACCCGCTCGACTCGTGCATCACGGCGGACAACCCGCGCCGCTACGACACCTCGATCAGTTCGCACGAATACCTGCTGCAGCGGCTGCGCGAGATCAAGCTGATCTGAAGCTTCATGCCATCCAGAAGAACACGGCAGTCATTCGCTTGGTCGCCGTTTCCAGCCCCCAATAGGCGCTGGCGCTGTGGATCAGGTTGGCCTTGTACACCAGCAGCCGGTTGAAGCGGTGCGCCACGCGTACATCCTCGACGAAGGCATTCGGCTGCACGAAACGATTACCCAGCGCTTCGACCAGGTTGCGGTGCGGCGGCATCACGATGTTGCCGCCGAGCTGGCCGCCCGGCATGCGCTGGCGAAAGAAGCTGGTGCCGCACTGCGCAGGTACGTCGGGGTTGAGGTAGAGCACGGCAGCGTAGCGGCACAGGTTCGATGAATCGGTATGCGGCTTGACCGCGCCCTCGACCGAGCCGACCACCTGCACGCAATTGTGGTTGAGCCTGATGCCGGCCTCGGTCTGCGCGACCCACACTTTTTTCTTGCCGGTGAGTTGGCATACTTTCGCGTCCAGCGCGGCCAGTTCCCCTTCCAGCAAGGCGGGTGTGGCGCGCATGCCTGGCCACACCTCGCCGGTGTAGGGATAGCCCAATTCCCAATCGGTTTTTGACAGACAGCGGGCGCGCACTTCATCTGCATTCGGCAGGGCATCGTCCACCACCCAATAGTCGCGACCTTCGACAGGCTTGCGGTAAGGCAACGGGCGCATCTGGGTCGGAAACAGGGACATGGGGTTGAAAGCCGATGGCGAACGTGTGGATGGAATGAAGTCGAAAATCTGCGAAGCGGGGCGGGTCGGTCTAGATCTGGGTATTCCGATAGCGTTTCGATTCGCGCGCTGAGAGCCACATGGCCAGCCGATCCGGCATCAACTGGATGACGATCTTGATGAGCCGGTTGACCCGACCCGGGATGTAGACAGCATCACCGCGTTCCACCGCCGCGATGCCCTGGCGCACCACGTCTTCCGCAGTCAGCCACATGAAGCCGGGCAGCTTGTTCATCTTGTCGCGGGTGCGGGTGACGTCGTGGAATTCCGACCGGGTGAAACCCGGGCACAGTGCGCTGACATGTATGCCGCGCGAATGGTTTTCCAGCGCCAGCGACTGCGAGAACTTGATCAGGTAAGCCTTGCTGGCGGCGTACAAGGTATGCCCAGCCGGGCCGGGGACGTGGCCGGCCAGTGAGGCCACGTTGATGATGCGGCCATGACCGCGCAGGCGCATGCCGGGCAGCAATCGCCACGCCAGTTCGGTGGGCGCGCTGAGCAGCACCTGCAGGAAATCCGCATGCGTCGTCCAGTCGCTGGCGTCAAACGTGCCGGGCACGCCGTAGCCGGCGTTGTTGATCAACCAGTCCACCTCCAGGCCCCGCTGGTCCAGCGCCTCACCCAGCTTTCGGGATGCGGAAGGATCGGCGAGATCCATGGTCAACACGGTCACCTGATGGCCGTGCCGGCCACGCAGTTCGCCGGCGAGGCTTTCCAGTCGATCGGTACGGCGCGCGGTCAGCACCAGATCGTGGCCGAGCGCGGCCAGTTGTCGGGCAAACGCTGCACCGATGCCTGAAGAAGCGCCGGTGATCAGGCTGAGCGGACGAGGTGTTGGCATACGGCATTCCGGGTTGGGTATCGTCATTCTTGACCGGGCGTACGCATCGACGCCAGTCATCCGGCTGGTTTGCCGATACCCGGAGCCGCCGCTAAGCTTGCGGTTTGATCGCAGCGGAAGCAGACCATGCGCAAGAAGTTCGTCGCGGGCAACTGGAAAATGCACGGCAGCCGCTCGATGGCCACGGCACTGGTGAACGACATTGTCGCGGCCAAGCCGGCTTCCGTCGACGTGGCCGTGTTTCCGCCATTTCCCTACCTCGCCGAACTGGCCTGGCAGCATGCCGACGCGGGATTGGGTATCGGCGCGCAGGATGTCAGTGAGCATGAAGGGCAGGGCGCTTACACCGGCGAGGTCTCCGCAGCCATGCTGGCGGATATCGGTGCGCGCTGGGTGTTGGTGGGCCACTCCGAACGCCGCCAGTACCACGGCGAGGACGATCAGCTGGTTGCGCGCAAATTTGCTGCGGCGCGTGCCGGCGGTCTTACGCCGATCCTGTGCGTGGGCGAGACGCTGGAGCAACGCGAAGTCGGCGAAACCGAGGCAGTCATTGCGCGGCAACTGCAAGCCGTGCTCGCACTCAACGACATCGACAGTTTCGATACCGCCGTAATCGCCTATGAGCCGATCTGGGCGATCGGCACCGGTCGCACCGCCAGCCCGGAGCAGGCGCAGCAGGTGCATGCCTTCATTCGTAGCCAACTGGAAAAAGAAGATGTTATGATTGCCCGTCTGACCCGACTGCTTTACGGTGGCAGCGTCAAAGCGGCCAATGCCGCGGAATTGTTCGCGCAGGCGGACGTGGACGGAGGACTGATCGGCGGTGCCTCCCTGACCGCGTCCGACTTCCTTGGAATCTGCGCCGCGGCGCATCAGGCGCTACAGGCTCAATAGAAACCTTATGTTCGTCATTTTCAGCGTGTTTTACATTCTGATCGCTGCGGCGATGATCGTGCTGATCCTGCTGCAGAACGGTGCAGGGGCCGACGCGGGCTCTGGCTTCGGCGGCGGTGCCTCGGCTACGGTTTTTGGCGCACGTGGCTCATCCACGTTCCTGACCCGTGCCACCGGCGTGCTCGCCGGGCTGTTCTTCCTGCTCAGTCTTGGCATGGGTATCTATCTGCACGGCAACGGCGCACCCCACAGCAACGTCAATGACCTGGGCGTCATGGGGTCCATTGCCGACAAGCCGGCTGCCGCCAAAGCGGTGCCCGCCGCGCCGGCTGGCTCGGAAGTACCGGCGGCAACTCCCGCTGCAACCAACAACGCCGTCCCGGCAGCAACGCCGGCGGCAACCCCCACCCCGAATCAGGGTGAGGTGCCGGCGGCTACGCAGCCACCGGCCAAGCACTAGGCAACACACCTGCCCAGGTGGCGGAACTGGTAGACGCACTACCTTGAGGTGGTAGCGACGCAAGTCGTAGGGGTTCGAGTCCCCTCTTGGGCACCAATGCAGGTTTCCAGTGCACATCACTGAGACCGATCAAACAGAGAAACCGCCGCGAGGCGGTTTTTCTGTTTGCAGGTCCAAGAGGGGACTCGAACCAGCACGACATTAGCCTTGTCCGCCGAGGGGTTGCCAGGATGGCGCGGGAATGCCCGCACATGGCGTGTAGGTGTCAGCCGACATTCGGGCCGTTTTCGCCGTGGCACATTGCGCTCCATTGGAGAACTATTCGAACAGCATCCAGCCGCCGGATCGTTGCCATTTCATCGCGGGATTGGAGTGGTTGCCATGCTGCCGATTTCACTCATGCCATCGGCGGCGCGAGCAGTCGGCTTGACGTTCCATCTTTAGCCAGGAGCCAGGCGCAATGGATTGCCGAGAGCTATTGATAGCGCCACGGCACACATGAATCACGTCATACATCAGGCTGCAATCCTGCTTGCAATGGAGCGCCGTGCGGCCTAATTTCAGAAACCCAACCAAGGAGGGCGTCAAGTGATCAATGTTGTCCTGGTGGACGATCACGAGCTGGTTCGTACCGGCTTTCGGATGATCTTGCAGCAACAGCCGGATATAAACATCGTTGGTGAAGCCGGTACAGCGGAGGAAGGCTTGCGACTGATTCGCACGCTGGCACCGGACATCGCGTTGGTCGATGTGCACATGCCCGGCATGAGCGGTATCGAACTTACTGAGCGGGTCTGTCGCTCGAAGTTGTCCACGCACATCGTGATCGTCACCGTAGTGGATGACGCACGCTTCCCCAAGCGGTTGCTTGACGCTGGCGCACTTGGCTACCTGACCAAGGGTTGCACCGCCGGTGAGCTGGTGTCTGCCGTGCGTCAGGTGGCCACCGGCCGGCGCTACCTTGCTCCGGCTGTGGCGCAGCAGCTTGCGTTGGCTACCCTTGACGGCCGGGTGTCGCCGTTCGACGTGTTGTCCAGCCGTGAACTGGAAGTGGCAATGATGCTGGTGCGTGGCAAGGCGTTGACGATCATCGGCGAACAACTCAACCTGAGCCCGAAGACCGTATCGACCTACAAGCAGCGTCTGATGGAGAAGCTGCACGTGGATCATGTCCTGAGCCTGGCGCACTTGATGACGGTGCACGGTCTGATCGATACGCCCAATCACCACGTGGGCAACTGATCTCCGCGATTGAGCTGCCGGGCCAAACGTAATCGACATGACAAAAAAAACCGGACTACAGTCCGGTTTTTTTCGCGTGAAACGGCGACTCAGCCGTGTGAGTCGGTCTGCTGTTCGCCGCGTTCATCTGTGGACGAAGACTTGCCTTCTTCCTGAGCTGCCGCCACCGGCTTCTCCGGACGAATCGGCGGAGTCAGCAGATCGCCCTGTTTGGGCAACGACGCCACGGGCATCGGAGCCGGGGGCCTGTCAGATGCAGCAGTCCCCACGGTGGCTTCCGTCCCGCGGGCAGATTCACTGCCTTGATGGGCCTCCGGGGCTGCAACGGACACGGAGCTCGGGCGCGTGGGCGACACGGTCTGGGGCAGGGAAGCCACATCCTGGAAAGGCGGGCTGGGCGGCGTCGCCGCAGCCACGGGTGCCGCCGGCGTCACGACCACGGATGCGGCAGCGGCAGGTTCTGCTTTGGCAGCACCGTCCACGCTGACGGGCAGTGTTTGCTCCCTGCTGCTGATCGGCGCCTGAGCGGTTGAAGGCGAAGCGAGCTCGCCCGGTTTTGCCTGATCGGGAATCGGCGGCAGCGTGGGCAGATTGAACGCGTTGGTGACTGGCACGGCGGCGTTGAGTACGGCACCGAGCGGCGCCGCCGCGGGCGGCTTCGGCTGGCTGTCCATCGCAGCGTGGTGGACGTCGGCGGGGGCGACCTTCTTCTCGACGGGCGGCGAGGTCACGGCCTGGGACGCATCGGCTACCGATGTCGGCGTATCGCGGTCAGCGCTGGCAGAAGCCTCGCTGGACTCTTTCGGTTGCTCGCTGCGAGCTACCGCCTTGACCGGCGCGGGAGCGCCGCCGGCTTCATCGCGATCTTCGTCATCGAGCGCCTCGGCCTGCGCGATGTCGGGGTTTGCTTCGCTCGGGGCGGCTTCGTCATGGCGACGCCGACGACGGCCACCACGGCGACCGCGCCGACGACGCGACTGGCTGCCATCCGCGTCGAGAGCATTGTCTTCCGATTCCGGTACCGTCGATTCAACCAGCGGCGCGAGCAGCTCGGCTTCCTTGGCGGCGTCATCCAGTGGCGCGGCGACCGGGCGTTCACTTGTGGGTCGCGCCTGACGCTCGGGCTTCGGTTGCGGCGGGTTGGGCTTGCGCTCGGCGCGAACCTGATTGCTTTCAGTTGCGGCCGGCTTGGGCTGACGCTCTGCTCTGGCGGATTGAGTCTGCGCCTGTTGCGGTTGGCGCGGCGGTGTTTCGTTGTTGCGCTGGCGATTGTTCCTGGCCTGCTGCTGCGCGCCGGCTTTGGGCGAATTTGGCTGCGTCGATTCGCGCCGCGGTTGACGCGGCGCGGCTGTGTTCGACGCGCCGCTGCGGGTACCGCGCTCGTCGCGACGATTGCGGTTGTTGCTGTCGCGTTCGTTGTCGTCGCTGCGCTTTGGTGCCGGGGTCGGAGTCGCCTCGGTGGCGCTGCGGAACCAGCCAAAGAGTCGTGAGATGACGCCACCCGAAGCTGCTGTCGTACGAGGGGCCACAGCGACAGCCGCAGGCTGACGGCGTGCCGAGGGCTGGACTGCCAAGGCGACGGGGGCAGCCACTTCTTCGCGAATTGGGGCAGGACTGGATGGCACGACGCCGCTGACCGCGGGCTGTTCGCTACTGCCGAGTGTCTGGCCCATCTTGGGCAGTTCGGCGGTTTCCACCGTGGTCAGTCGCTCATAGCTGGGCTTGCTGTGCTCGCCCATATCCGCTTCGCGGATGCGCTGGATCTCGATGTGCGGGGTTTCCAGCTTTTCGTCGGCGACGATCATCACGTGCACCTTGTGGCGCAGTTCGATCTCGACCACGCTGGCGCGCTTCTCGTTGAGCAGGAAGTTAACCACGCTGGACGGCGCCTGCACCAACACCTGGCCGGTGTTGTCCTTCATCGCGTGTTCTTCGATCAGGCGCAGGGTCGACAGCGACAACGATTCCACGCCGCGAATATGGCCGTGACCTTCGCAACGCGGGCAGGTGATCTGGGTTGCCTCGCCCAAGCTGGGGCGCAGCCGCTGACGCGACATTTCGAGCAGGCCGAAGCGCGAGATGCGACCGATCTGCACGCGGGCACGATCGAGCTTCAGTGCATCCTTGAGGCGGTCTTCCACTTCGCGCTGGTGCTTCGGGCTGTCCATGTCGATGAAGTCGATCACGATCAGGCCGCCGGCATCGCGGATGCGCGCCTGGCGGGCGACTTCCACCGCGGCCTCGCAATTGGTGTTGAACGCGGTGTCCTCGATGTCGCTGCCCTTGGTGGCCTTGGACGAGTTGACGTCGATCGCGGTCAGTGCTTCGGTCTGGTCGATCACGATCGAGCCGCCGGACGGCAGGCGCACCTGGCGGTCGAACGCGCTTTCGATCTGCGTCTCGATCTGGTAGCGGGTGAACAGCGGGGTGTCATCCGTGTACAGCTTGAGTTTGCGCAGCGCGTTCGGCATCACCTGTTGCATGAACTCGCGGGCGTCGTTGTACAACGGCTCGTCGTCGATCAGGATCTCGCCGATGTCGCTGCGCAGGTAGTCGCGCAGGGCGCGGATGAACAGCTTCGATTCCTGGTAGATCAGGAACGGTGCCTTCTGCGAATTGGCGGCGGCGGAAATCGACTTCCACAGTTGCAGCAGGTAGTCGAGATCCCACTGCAGCTCTTCCGCATCGCGGCCGAGGCCGGCAGTACGCACGATCAGGCCGACATCATCGGGAACCGTGACGTGATCCAGCGCTTCTTTCAGCGCCTGCCGATCCTCACCCTCGATCCGACGCGAGACGCCGCCGGCCTTCGGGTTGTTCGGCATCAGCACCATGTAGCGACCAGCCAGGCTGATGAACGTGGTCAGGGCAGCGCCCTTGTTGCCGCGCTCCTCCTTTTCGACCTGGACGACCACTTCCTGGCCTTCCTTGACCAGCTCGCGGATGCTGGACTTGTGATGGTCGAGGCCCGCCGTGAAGTACTCACGGGAGATTTCTTTCAGCGGCAGGAAGCCGTGGCGTTCGGCGCCATACTCGACGAAGCAGGCTTCGAGTGAAGCCTCGACACGGGTGATGCGACCCTTGTAAATATTGGACTTTTTCTGTTCCCGCGAAGGGATTTCAATGTCCAGGTCGTACAGGGTTTGGCCATCGACAATGGCCACGCGCAACTCTTCACGCTGAGTCGCGTTGATCAACATACGTTTCATGGTGGTTATCCTCGGCTTGGCCGCGCGTCGCGTGCCGCGGTGGCGCCACAATGGCGGCCTGCCGGGGATCGCGCCGCTGCGGTTAAGCGGCAAAAAAAACGGCACCGTTTCCGGCGTCGGGATGATTCGGTCAGCTGCGCCTGCCGCCCCGACGCCTCAATGGCATCGGACAAACAGCGGCCCAACCGTTACGATGAAAGGGAGTCGCGACCGGTGCCGAAAGGTAACCGGTGCAATCCTCGCCGACGTTACGGGCGGGCACTCGACCCGATCCAGACTTCGATGGGCAGAATGTAGCGCCCGCCGAGTATCCTATTTCAGCAGGTTTTTTTCAATGCAGACGGCAACTTCCCACGACGCACCTCACGGTGTACGTCAAGTCGAGATCGGTCCCGAGCGCGATGGGCAGCGCATCGACAATGCGCTGGTGACCCTGCTCAAGGGTGTGCCCAAGAGCATGATTTACCGGCTTTTGCGTACCGGCCAGGTGCGCGTGAACGGGAAACGAGCCAAGCCGGATACGCGTCTCGCTGACGGCGATACGCTGCGGATTCCGCCGGTTCGGGTGGCGGAGCGGCCTGAAGGACGCGCACCGGCCAGCGGTCTGATGGCCTCGGTAGCCGACGCGATCATTTTCGAGGATAAGCACTTTCTCGTCATCGACAAGCCTTCCGGTGTGGCCAGCCACGGCGGTAGCGGGGTCAGCCACGGCGCGATCGAGTTGCTGCGCGCGGCGCGCCCGCAGGAACATCTTGAACTGGTGCACCGGCTCGATCGCGACACCAGTGGCGTGCTGGTGTTCGCGCGTACCCGGGCGGGCTTGACCGGTTTGCAGGCAGCGATCCGTGCCGGCGAGGTCACCAAACAATACCTGTGCCTGATGCTCGGTCATCCGTCCAAGGCCAAGTTCGACGTCAATGCGCCGCTGTTGAAATCCGTGCTGCAGGGCGGCGAACGGATGGTGCGGGTGGCCGACAATGGCAAGCCGTCGCTGACTTTTTTCCGCGAAATGGAGCAATACCCCAGCGCCCGCCTGATGCAGGCCACGCTGGGCACCGGCCGCACCCACCAGATCCGCGTGCACGCGGCACACATCGGTCATCCGCTGGCCGGCGATCCGAAATACGGCGATCGCGAGATGAACAAGCGATTCCGCGACATGGGCCTGAACCGGATGTTCCTGCACGCCGCGCACATGAGCTTTGATCTGGACGGACGTTCCTACAGTTTCTCCACGCCGCTGCCGGATGACTTGAAGGCGTTCCTCGACGTCCTCTCCGTGAAGGGCAAGCGCTTGCTGTGGATGAAGGAAAAATCGCGCACGGACTTCTGATCGTTTCCTCAGCGTGCCAGCAGCGCTTCGACCCGTGCGGCACAGATGAAGTCGTTCATCGACAGCCCGCCGACATCGTGGGTTGACCACAACACCCGGCAATGGCCGTAGCCGGCTTCAAGGTCCGGGTGATGGTCCTCATGATTGGCCATGAAGCCCACCGCATTGATGAAACCCAGCGTGTGGCGGAAGTCGGTGAACTTGAAGTCCTTGATGATCGCCATGCCGTCATCGCGAAGCTGCCAGCCCGGCAGTTGCTGCAGCAAATCGGACGCCTGTGTGGAGCCAACAGCGTTCTCCTTGCCCTTGCGTGGCTGGCAGTGCTGGGTGGCCAGGTGGATGGCATTCATGAGCGTCTCCGTTGCGGCTGAAAGTCAGGGACGTGAAGCGTCGAAGGTGTGCGTGCAAAAGTCAAAGTGCGCATCGAACTTGAAACAGGACTAAAATGGTTCTGTTTCGCTGGCGAGACTCGTCAGCATCCGTCCGGTGACATTGGAGCAGGCATGATCGATATTTCCGAACGCGCGCAGCAGCATTTTCTGCGGCTTCTTTCACAGCAAGGTATTGACGACCTGGGCATCCGCCTGCGGGTGACGGCAGCGGGTACGCCAGCGGCCAACTGCGAGCTCGAATTCTGCGAGCCGGTCGATCTTGCAGGCGGCGAGTGGACCGTCGAGTGTGCCGGCTTCAACTTCCATATCGACGGCGACAGCGCCAGCTGGCTGGACAACGCCACCATCGATTTCGAACCCAATGCCACCGGCGGGCAGCTCAACATCCGTGCACCGAAGATCAAGGGCGACGTGCCCGGTGCGCAAGCGGGCGTGATCGAGCGCGTGCGCTACGTACTTGAGGCGGAGATCAACCCGAAGCTGGCTTCGCACGGGGGCCGGGTGACCCTGCTCGAAATCACTGCCGATGGCGCGGTGCTGCTTCAGTTTGGCGGCGGCTGCCATGGCTGCGGCATGGTTGACGTCACGCTCAAACAAGGTGTGGAAAAGACCCTGCGCGAGCGGGTGCCGGAAATCACCGCGGTGCGCGATGCCACCGATCATGCGGTCGGCGAAAAGCCCTACTACAGCAAGGCCGAGGGCAAGTCGGCGATCGCCTGATTCCACTTCCCGGCCCCAGACGCACAAAGGCCCGCCGGAGCGGGCCTTTGTTTTGCATGCGACAGAGTACGCAGATCTACTTGTCGCCTTCGACATGACCCTTCAGGGTATCCAGCTTGCTCGGCAGGCTGGAAAAATACGCGGCGACATCCTCGATGTCCTGATCCGACAGGGTGGCAACCATGCCCTTCATGATCGGATTGTCGCGTTGACCGTCCTTGTACTCGTGCAGCACCTGCTGCAGGTACATGTTGTATTGACCGGCCAGTCGCGGGTACTGCGGGTCGACCGAATTGCCGTCGACACCGTGACAGGCGAAGCAGGTGGCGGCCTTCTGTTTGCCGTTCTCGATGCTGCCACTGGCCAGCAACTGGGTGGAAGCCAGCGCCAGCATGGCGCCGAACGAAAGCAGGGTAAACGCACGTTTCATGCGGAGATTCCTTGGCAACTACTTGGCGAGGCTGGAAAGATAGGCGGCGATGTTCTGAATGTCCGCATCGGACAGACTCTCCGCCTGCGCACCCATGGTCGGATGCTTGCGATCGCCACTCTGGTACCCATGCAGCGCATTGACGATGTACTGCGCGTTCTGTCCGGCGATCTTCGGAACTGGATACTGCGGGTAGGCGTTCGAATAGCCCGGCACGCCATGGCAACCGGCGCAGGTGTAGATCAGTTTGAGTCCGGCAGCCTTGTCTCCTTCAGCATGCGCGCTGAAGGTGGCGAAGAGCGCCGTGGCCGCGGCCACGCCAATCAATTGCAATCGATTCATCGAGATCATTCCCACGAGTACGGCGGGTACAGAGTGATATAAGTCGCCAAGTATAGACGTTGCGTCCGTACGTGAACAACACTCGGATAGGCCGCAATCACTGTCTGGTCAACTCGTCCTCGATATCGTCAGCTTGCGAAGTCGTTGTTGTTTTCTGAGGAAGTCAGCGGAGAATGTGCGGAAGGGGTACGAACATCTTGCAGAAGTTTTGCGGCAACCACTTTTTTCGATTCGTCAGACGATTGATGTGGCAGCCACAAGCCCCATATACTGGCTGGGTCAAATCGTTTTCCCCGGGGGTGTCCTGGCTTCGACGGGGGTAGTGAGATGACTTGGTGCATGCCGAGGGGGCAGCTTTCCTCGTTAATCCAGCAGCAAACTTCTAGTTGCCAACGACGACAACTACGCTCTCGCCGCTTAAGGCGTAAGCCCCGAACCCACTTGTGCTCGTGCTTGTCGGTGTAGGGTCATTATCACGAGATCGCCGAACGCTGCCGCCTGGCGGTTCTAGGTCAAATCAATCAGGCTGGTTCCGCGGTGCGCTTTGCCCACCGTGCTTGTCGCGGAACAAGATCGAACGGTGAGCTAAGCATGTAGATCCGGGCATTTAACGCCTTCGGACGCGGGTTCGACTCCCGCCACCTCCACCAACACAAACCCCCGAATCATCGGGGGTTTTTTTTGGCTATCTGCAATGGTTTCAGGCGCTGCGATTGTGCGAGCGCATGGTGCGCTGCTTCTCGATCTGCCAGTCGCGCTGTTTTTCGGTGTCGCGCTTGTCGTGTTCCTGCTTGCCACGTGCGAGGCCGATCTCGACCTTGACCTTGTTGCCCTTCCAGTACATCGCTGTGGGAACCAGGGTGTAGCCCTTGCGCTCGACCGCGCCCACGAGCTGATCGATCTCCTTGCGATGCAGCAGCAGCTTGCGGGTGCGGCGATCCTCGGCAATGACGTGGGTGGAGGCGCTGATCAGCGGCGGAATGGAGGCGCCGATCAGGAAGATCTCGTTGTGCAGCACGACCGCGTAGCTGTCGCCGAAATTGATCCGGCCGGCGCGCAGGGCTTTCAATTCCCAGCCTTGCAGCGCAATGCCGGTTTCGAAACGCTGGTCGATGTGGTACTCGAAACGCGAGCGCTTGTTGAGCGCTATCGTGCCGCCGCCCTTGCTGTCTTTGTCCTTCGCCTTGGCCATGTCCGTTAAACTCGGGCCTTGTTGCCCTGATGCCGATTCCGCCGCATACCGGGCCAAACCAAGCGTGATGTGAAGAGGTTGCCGTGATCGAAATCCGTCGCAGCGCACTGGTGAAGTATTCGCCGATGCAGATGTTCGACCTGGTCAATGAAGTTGAAGCATACCCAAAGCGTTTCCCCTGGTGTGCCGGCGCGGAGGTTCTCGAACGTCAGGGTGATGTGCTGGTGGCGCGGCTGGAGCTCAAGTTTGCGGGGTTCCGGCAGAGGTTCACTACGCGCAATACCGTCGATCCGCCCGTGCGTCTGCAGATGAGCCTGGTCGATGGTCCGTTTCGCAGCCTTGAAGGCGTATGGGATTTCATTGCCTTGGGTGACGCGGGCTGCAAGGTCGCGTTTGCGCTGGATTTTGAATACGCAGGCCGACTCGGCGGCAGTGCGTTGAAGCTGGGTTTCCAGGGTTTGGCCGGGCGCATGGTGGATGACTTTTGCCGTGAGGCCGAGCGTGTCTATGGCTGAACGCAAGGTCGCGGCCGAGGTGGTCTGTGCGGATGCCGATCGGCAGATTTTGCTGCGGGTCGAGTTGCCTTGGGGCAGCACGGTGGCGCAGGCCATCGATGCTTCAGGCATTGCCGCGATGCTACCGGGCGGTGCGGTGGACCTTCATTGTCTGGGTATCTTCGCCCGCAAAGTTGCACCGGATCAGCTGGTGCAGGACGGCGACCGGATCGAGATCTACCGACCGCTGCTGCTCAATCCGATGGAGGCACGCCGCCGACGCGCCGGATAAAGCCGGATCGGCGGAGCTGCCGACCCGGATCAACCTGTTCGATCAGTGCTTGTTGTTGTCGCCCTTGCCGAAACCGCCGTCGTTCTTGTTTTCGTCCGGAGATTTGCTCTTGTCGCCCTCGGTCTCGTTGACCGGGTAGCCGGCATTGTATTTCTTGCTGTCCTTGACCAGTTGCTGGGCATCCTGCGCGAAGAAATCGCCTTCGGTACGGACCAGCGTGTCGTTATTGAAGGTCAGCGTAAAGGTGCGCACCTTCTGTGGATTGCCGCGATGCGAAAACGTGGAAACATAGTCCCAGCGGCTCTGGTCGAATGGCGTGCTGACTGACGGCGTGCCCATCAGGACCAGCACCTGATGCTTGGTCATGCCGGGCTTGAGCTGATCCACCACTTTCTTGTCGAGCAGATTGCCTTGCTGCACGTCGGGTTTGTAGACGATGTGGCAGCCGGCCAGGGAAAGCGCCAGCATGGCGAAAACCAGCAGGGTGATCAGCTTTTGCATGCTTGTTTCGTCCGGATCGTAAAGGTGTCGGATGATACACTACCGGCTTGAAAACGCCGTGCGGGAGGGTGGCAATGGAACAGGAAACCAAAGAGTTGCGCAGGGTTGGCCTCAAGGTGACTCATCCGCGCATGCGCATCCTGCAGATTTTTGACGAGGAGGGCGTGCAGCACCTCACCGCCGAAGACGTCTACAAGAACCTGCTTGCACATCAGGAAGACATCGGACTGGCGACGGTTTACCGCGTTCTGACCCAGTTCGAGGCGGCAGGGATCATCGTCAAACACAACTTCGAGGGCGGCCAGGCCGTCTACGAACTTGATCGTGGCAAGCACCATGACCACATGATTGATGTGGACAGCGGGAAAGTGATTGAGTTCGTCAGCGAGGAGATCGAACGCCTGCAGCATGAGATCGCGGCGCGGCACGGCTATGTGATCGAGGATCACAGCCTTGTGCTTTACGTGCGGCCGAAGACCCATTCACGAAAGAGCTGAGCGACGAACGCGTCCGCGACGAGGACCGGGCGGAGTCAGTTATTGCGCGCATAAAAAAGCCGCGAGAAGGACTCCTGTCCACTCGCGGCTGCTCCCCTACCTGTTCCGGTTGGCAGGCGCGAATGACTCGCGATTGCCGTTACTCGTCGCCAGGTAGTGGCGAAACGGCATCCTGCCGTTGTTTCAGAGCCCCCGTCCCCACGGTGACTCTGATCCACCATCTTGCGATGGTGGCTCCCCCACATCGATGACCCGATCGTAACGAGGGCTTCACGTTTCCGGTATCGGAAAAATTCCTAGTCCGGCGGGGCTATCGTCAATTGTCCGCAGGAGTGCTGTGGCTGCGCAGAAGGATCCGCAGATGAACGCCGGCATGGTCGGGCCGAAGGCGGAACTGGCCGCCAAGGGAGGTGACCCGGTCGCGCATGCCTTGCAGCCCCCGGCCACCCCGAGGCAATCGGCTGGGCAGACCGGCGCCGTTATCGCGCAGGTCGAGCAGGGCCAAGGCGATGCCCTGTCGTTCGCCGATGCGCAGGCGCACCCTGAACTCGCTGGCTTGTGCGTGCTTGACGGCGTTGGTTGCGCTTTCCTGGACCAGTCGGTAGATCGCGGTACGCGTGTCGTCGTCCAGCAGGCGCGGGTCGCCATGCAATTCGGTGTGGTAGGTCATGCCGGCGGTGCTCAACAGATCCCTGATCGGTCCTTCGTCGAGGGCACGCAGCAACCCAAACTCGTCCAGCACTGCCGGTCGCAAGTCGTCCAGCAGGCGGTGCAGGGCGCGCCGCATGTGCGCGAGGATGGCGTTGATCGAAGTGCTGATGTCCTCCATGCCGGCCTGATGCAGGCGCGCCTGGGCCAGCTTGACGTGGGTCTGGATGGCGGTGATGTTCTGGCCCAGTTCGTCGTGGAGCTCGGCTGCGAGGTGGCGACGCTGGTTTTCGTCCGCCTGCAGGTTACCGCGGGCAGCGTCACGCAATTGATGGGCAAGTTGATCCAGCCGGCGGTTGACCGCGCCCAGATAGACGTTCTGTTCGGCGACCCGGTCGCTGCTCCGGCGCAAGGCGTCAGTCGCCGACCCCAGCATCAAGGCACCCGTGCCCGCCACGGCCAGAAACAGGTAAGCGGCGGCGGTCGATGGCGCATGGCCGAGATGCTGATCGACCAGGGTCATGCCAAGGCTGGTGATCAGCATGGCCAGGCTGGCACCGCGCCAGCCGTGGCGAAAGGCGAAAAACAGCACCGGTGCCAGCGACAGCACGCGGGCAAATTGCGGTTGCGGCGCGGCCTGTTCGGACAACACCAGCAGGATCGTCATGGACGGCAGCATCACCAGCAGGCCGTCCATGACCAGACTTGCCAATGCCCCGCGATCGAGCCAGGTGCGCAGCAGCATGATCATCAACGGCACGATCAACAGGATGCCCAGGTAGTGGCTGAGCAACTCTTCGCCCAAAACGCGCAGCATCAATTCGGGGGAATCCGGTACGCGGATCAAGGCGAACAGGGCGGCATCCACCGCCGTGGTGGCTGTCACCATCAGCACCACGGAAAGCAGCAGCCGGGTCACCTCCTGCGGGCTGTGCAGACTGGCGTGCAGATTGAACCGCCGCAACAGCCACAGTCCCGCCGCCATCACCAGCGGTTCGGGCAATTCCTCCATGGCGAAACCGGCCCAGCCCAGCGGCATCCCGTGGGCCAGGCTGATGCTCATCGCGGCGGCCAGTTCCGCGCCCAGCAACCAGCCCCAGTGGCGCACCGGTATCAGCAGCAGGGCGCCGAAGCGCAGGCCGTACGGCAACATCCAGAAAGGCTGCACCGTCGGCCACAACAGCAGCCACAGCAACAGGTAGCCGGCGCCCAGCAATGGACCGGAATCGGGCAGATGGAATTGTTTCAGGCGCATGGACGAATGGTACATGTGCGCTTCGCGGGGAGGCGCAGTGCGGCGCGTGGTGAAGGGCCAGCGTGCAAAAGGCTCCTGTCCATGTGTAAAGTAACGGGATGCACAGCATCGTTCTGGTTGATGACCACGCCATCGTTCGTGAGGGCTTCAAGCGGCTGATCGAGATGGAGCCGGATCTTGACGTGGTGGCTGAGTGCCGCAGCGCCGACGATGCAGTGGAGGCCGTCGGCCACTGGCGCCCCGATCTGGTTGCGCTGGATCTGTCGTTGCCCGATGGCAGCGGGCTGCCCTTGATCGAGCATCTGCTCAGCGTTTGCGCACAGACGCGGATCGTAGTGTTGAGCATGCATGATGGCGAGCCGTATGTGTCCGAGGCGCTGCGCCGTGGTGCCAGCGGCTATGTCACCAAGGGCGTGGCACCTGAAGAGCTGGTGGCCGGCCTTCGCGCGGTGATGCGGGGGGAATGCTTTCTGAGCTCGGATCTGCGCCAGCGTCGGGCCGACCGGCCGAACTCGGAACTGGACCCGATCAGTCGGCTGACGGCGCGTGAGCGCGAGGTATTCCTGCTGCTGGCACGTGGCCGCGCACCCAAGCAGGTGGCGGCGGAATTGGGTATTGGCCAGAAAACCATCTACATCCATCGCGCCAGCCTGATGGGCAAGCTGGGCGCGGGTTCGGAGCTGGATCTTTACCGGATGGCGACCGAGCGGGGCTTGCTGTCCCCCAACAGCTGAGGATCGGGTGCGCGGGTTGGTCGCTCAGGCGGTTTGCGCGCGTTCCAGCATCTGTTTGGCATGCGCCCGCGTTTCGCGGGTGATCTCGACGCCGCCGAGCATGCGCGCCAGTTCATCCCGTCGGCCGCCTGCGTCGAGTTTGTCGATTCTGGTATGGGTGGAATCCCCGTCGCTGTGCTTGCTGACACGCAAATGGGCATGACCCTGGGCAGCGACCTGCGGCAGATGGGTAACGCACAGCACCTGACGTTGACCGCCCAGCGCGCGCAGTTTTTGCCCGACCACTTCGGCCACGGCGCCGCCGATACCGGTGTCGACTTCATCGAAGATCATGCTGCCGACAGTGTCCTTGCCCAGTGTGGCGACTTCGATGGCCAGGCTGATGCGCGCCAGTTCGCCACCGGAGGCGACCTTGCGCAGGGGGCGGGGTGGCTGGCCGGGGTTGGCGCTGACCAGCAGCTCGCAGCGTTCCCGACCTTGCGGGTCCGGCTCCCCGCCGGCGCTCGCTTCGAGCTCGATGCGCAGCAGGCCGCCCGTCATGCCCAGTTCCGCCATCAGCACGCTGACTTCTTCGCCGAGTCGTGCAGCCGCGGCCGCGCGGGCCTGACTCAACCGGACCGCTGCATGGGTGTAGTCATGCTGCAGTTGCTCGCGCTGCGCGGCAAGTTTTTCCAGCGCATCGCCGGCGCCTTCGAGTTCGGCGAGCTCGCCGCGCAAGGCGACGAGCTTGTCGTGCAGCTCGGCCACCGGCAAACGGTGTCGGCGTGATAGCTCATGCAGACGGGCCAGGTGGTTGTCGACTTCCGTGTAGCGTTCCGGATCCAGCTCGACATCTTGTGCATAGCGCCCCAGTCCATCGGCGGCTTCGCCCAGTTCGATGCTGGCGTTGTCGAACAATTCCAGCAGAGGCGCCAACTTGTCGTCGAGTGCGGCGAGTTTGCCGAGCTCCGCATGGGCGCGGCCAAGCGCGCGGCGCAGTGCGAACTCGCCGTCGCCATCCAGCAGCTCGACCACGCCGGCGGCGCCTTCGGCCAACCGGCCGGCATTGGCGAGTCGCCGGTGGCTTGCCTCGAGTTCGCCCAGTTCAGCCGCGGGCAGCGACCATTTCTCCAGCTCGCCGAGTTCGTGGCGCAGCAGTTCGATGTGCTGGTTGCGATCCTCGCCGCCGCTGAGCTTGCGCATGCGGGCGCCAAGCTCGCGCCATTGCACCGCGCTTTCGCGCACCTGCGTCAGCAGGTCATCGTGGCCGGCATAGGCATCCAGCAGCGCCAGCTGGTGCGGGCGCGACAGCAGCGCCTGATGTTCGTGCTGACCGTGAATTTCCACCAGCAACGACGCGAGTTCCCCCAGTTGACGAGCGTTGGCGGGGCGCCCGTTGATCCATGCCTTGGAACTGCCTTCGGTGCGGATGACCCGCCGCAGCTGGCAGCCACCGTCCTCATCCAGCTCCTCGCGCAGCAGCCACTGGCGCGCTTCCGGCAGGTCAGCCAGATCGAACTCCGCGGCCAGTTCGGCGCGGTCACTGCCGGCGCGCACCATGCCGCTGTCGGCGCGGGCGCCGGCCAGCAACATCAGCGCGTCGACCAGCAGGGACTTGCCGGCGCCGGTCTCCCCGCTGACCACGGTCAAGCCGGGGCCGAACGCTACCTCGGCGGCTTCGACGACGGCAAAATGACGGACATAGAGCGAAGTGAGCATGGGCAGGCAGATGAAGGAATGAAGGGATTGTAGCGGCAGGCCGATGGCACGAAACACCGTGTCCTCTTGCAAGCCGCGCGCGCAGACCTTATTTCTGTCGGGTCTCAAGGATTGCTACAGCATGGGTCACCTCAGCGCATGATCAACCCGCACGGCTACGATCTTGATGCGCGCGCGCGCCGTCTGCTGCGCACGCTGATCGCCCAGTATCTGGTCGACGGCGAGCCCGTCGGCTCACGTACGCTGTCGCGTTCCTCCGGGCTGGACGTGAGTCCGGCGACGATCCGCAACATCATGGCCGATCTCGAAGACGCCGGCCTGGTCGCTTCGCCCCACACCTCCGCCGGACGCGTACCGACGCCACGCGGCTTGCGCCTGTTCGTGGACAGCCTGATCGAACTGCAGCCGTTGCCGCACGACGAGATGGCACGCCTGCAACGCGAGCTGCCGCCGGGAACGACCACCACGCTGGACTTGCTCGGCAATGTCTCGACCCTGCTGTCGGCGATGACCCGTTTCGCCGGTGTCGTCACCGTGCCGCGTCAAGTCGACTTTCCGCTGCGGCATATCGATTTCGTGCCGCTGCCGGATGCGCGGGTGCTGGTGATCCTGGTATTCACCGACAACCAGGTGCAGAACCGCATCGTGCAATTGGTCAGGCCGATCGAGAGTCGCGAGCTGGAGCAGGCGGCCAACTATCTCAACACCCATTTTGCCGGCTTGCGCGTGGACGACATCCGCATGCAGCTGCTGGCCGAGTTGCGTGAAACCGGCAGCGAGCTCAACCGGCTGCTGGCCAGCACGGTGGAACTGGCCACCGCCTCGTTTGCGCCGCAGGCTGGCGGTACCGATGTCCTGGTCAGCGGCCAGACCAATCTGATGGCGTATTCGGAACTGGGCAACCTGCAGCGTCTGCGCGAACTGTTCGATGCATTCCAGCAAAAGAACGAGCTGCTGCAGCTGATGGAGGTCTGCGCCAAGGCGCCCGGCGTGCGGCTGTTCATCGGGGAGGAATCCGGCTTCTCCGCCCTCGACGGCTGCAGCGTAGTCACTGCCAGCTATGGCGTCCCGGGGCGTGTGCTGGGCACGGTCGGCGTGATCGGCCCGACCCGGATGGCATACGAACGGGTGATTCCGGTGGTGCAGGCCACCGCCGAATTGCTCAGCAACGCCTTGAATCGCGCCGCCACGACCCTATAACCGCAGCGGGAGGCGGGGCTTCCCGCAAATCTGGACGGTCGGCATCCGTGTCGGCCATGACAATCGTTTTGGAGTGATGCATGCAGAACAACGATCCGCAGTCGCCTGGTGATTCGCCGCCGCCGGACCAGCCAGGTGACCCGTCGACCACCGAACAGGAAGGCCTGCAGTCGCGCGTGACCGAGCTGGAAGCGAGCAATGCCGAATTGCTCGAGACCGTATTGCGCGAGAAGGCCGAGCTGGCGAATCAGCGCCGGCGCCTGCACCGCGATCTCGAACAGGCCCGCCGCTTCGCCAACGAGAAACTGTTGAACGAATTGCTGCCGGTTTACGACGGGCTGGAAGGTGGTCTGGCGGTCGAGGGCGGCGACATCGCGTCGATGCGCGAAGGGATCAATCTGACCCTGAAGGCCTTGCTCAAGGTGGGCGAGAACCACGGCATGTCGCAGGTTGATCCGCTGGGGCAGCCGCTCGATCCGGAACGCCATCACGCGGTGAGCATGGTCGACGCGCCGGGCAAGGCGCCGGGCACGGTGGTCAGCGTGCTGCAGAAAGGCTACGTGTTGAATGATCGCCTGCTGCGCCCGGCGCTGGTCGCGGTGGCAAAAGACTGAACGATCCTGTCGCTGGCATCCGCCTGAAGGGCGCGCTGGCGGACATGACGAAATCGTATCCGGGGCGTTGCCGGTATTGAATCGCCGGGCCAGACCCCCATCTGGAAATCATCGCAGCCGCGGGGCTGCAAAAAGGTTGGGAGCATACACATGGGCAAGATCATCGGTATCGACCTGGGCACCACCAACTCCTGCGTGTCCGTGATGGACGGCAGCACGGCCAAGGTCATCGAAAATTCGGAGGGCGACCGCACCACGCCATCCATCGTCGCCTTCAACAAGGACGGCGAAGTGCTGGTGGGCGCCTCGGCCAAGCGCCAGAGCGTGACCAATCCGAAGAACACCTTCTATGCGGTGAAGCGCCTGATCGGGCGTAAGTTCACCGACGCCGAAGTGCAGAAAGACCTGCACATCGTGCCGTACGGCATCGTGGCCCATGACAACGGCGACGCGTGGGTGCAGACCTCCGACGGCAAGACGATGGCGCCGCAAGAGATCGCTGCCAAAGTACTGATGAAGATGAAGAAGACCGCCGAGGACTATCTCGGTGAGCCGGTCACCGAGGCGGTGATCACGGTTCCGGCCTACTTCAATGACAGCCAGCGCCAGGCGACCAAGGACGCCGGCAAGATCGCCGGTCTGGACGTCAAGCGCATCATCAACGAGCCGACCGCGGCCGCGCTGGCCTACGGCATGGACAAGAAGGGCGGCGATCGCAAGATCGCGGTCTATGACCTCGGCGGCGGCACCTTCGACGTGTCGATCATCGAGATTGCCGAAGTCGACGGCGAGAAGCAGTTCGAGGTGCTGGCTACCAATGGTGACACCTTCCTCGGTGGCGAGGACTTCGACATGCGCGTCATCGACTACCTCGTCGATGAGTTCAACAAGGAGCAGGGCATCGACCTGCGCAAGGATCCGCTGGCGCTGCAGCGCCTGAAGGATGCCGCCGAGCGCGCCAAGATCGAGCTTTCCACCAATCACCAGACCGACGTGAATCTGCCGTACGTGACGGCCGACGCGTCCGGCCCGAAGCATCTCAACATCAAGCTGACCCGCGCCAAGCTCGAGTCGCTGGTGGAAGAACTCATCAAGCGCACCATCGAGCCGTGCCGCACCGCGTTGAACGACGCGGGCCTGCGCGTGTCGGACATCAACGACGTGATCCTCGTCGGCGGCCAGACCCGCATGCCCAAGGTGCAGGAGTCGGTCAAGGACTTCTTCGGCAAGGAGCCGCGCAAAGACGTCAACCCGGATGAAGCGGTCGCCGTCGGCGCGGCGATCCAGGGCGGCGTGCTTGGCGGTACGGTCAAGGATGTGCTGCTGCTGGACGTGACCCCGCTGTCGCTCGGCATCGAGACGATGGGCGGCGTGATGACCAAGCTGATCGAGAAGAACACCACGGTGCCGACCAAGGCGGCGCAGACGTTCTCCACCGCCGACGACAACCAGACCGCGGTGACCGTGCACGTGTTGCAGGGCGAGCGTGAGCGCGCCAGCGCGAACAAGTCGCTGGGCAAGTTCGACCTGTCCGGTATCGATCCCGCACCGCGCGGCCAGCCGCAGGTCGAAGTCACGTTCGACATCGACGCCAACGGCATCCTGCACGTGTCGGCCAAAGACAAGAAGACCGGCAAGGAACAGAAGATCGAGGTCAAGGCCGGTTCGGGCCTGTCCGAGGACGAGATCCAGCGCATGGTGGCCGACGCCGAGGCGAACAAGGAAGAGGACAAGAAGTTCCATGAGTTGGTCGCCACCCGCAACAAGGCCGACCAGCTGGTGCACGCCACCCGCAGCGCGTTGAAGGAGCACGGCGGCAAGGTTCCGCCCGAGCAGCTTTCCGCGATCGAGGGCGCGTTGTCTGACCTGGAAAAGGTCAAGGACGGCGAAGACAAGGCGGCGATCGAGTCCAAGGTCGAGAAGCTGGAACAGGCAGCGCAGGTGTTGCAAGCGGCGGCGCAGGGCGGCGGTTCGGCCGATGCCGGCGCACAATCCGCACCGGGCGGCTCGGCCCAGCCGGACGACGTGGTCGATGCCGAGTTCACCGAAGTGAAAGATGAAAAGCAATAATCGGTAACGTTATCGGCACGGCCGATTGACCAGCCCGCGCCAGGAATTCTCCCGGCGTGGGCTGTTTGCTGAATGGCAGGGCAGGAATCCGATGGTTTCCCGCCGAAGCGCGACAAGCAGTGTGGATGCATGAATGAGCAAGCGTGACTACTACGAGGTGCTGGGTGTCGAGCGCAGCGTCGGCGATGTCGAACTGAAGAAATCCTTCCGTCGACTGGCGATGAAATACCACCCGGACCGCTGCCCGGACGATCCGGCTGCGCAGGACAAGTTCAAGGAGGCCAAGGAGGCCTACGAAGTGCTGGCCGACGCGCAGAAACGCGCGATGTACGACCAGCATGGGCACGCCGCGTTCGAGCATGGCATGGGCGGCCGTGGCGGCGCCGGCTTCGGCGATGTCGGCGATATTTTTGGCGATATTTTTGGTGACATCTTCGGCAGGAACGGTGGTGGCCGTGGACGGCCACGTCGCGGCTCCGACCTGCGCTACATCATGGAACTTGACCTGGAGGAGGCCGTGTTCGGCATCAGCCGCCAGATCGAGGTGCCGACCCAGGTCAATTGCCATCATTGCAACGGCAGCGGCTCGGAAGACGGCAAGGTCAGCAAGTGCAAGACCTGCCATGGCCACGGTCAGGTGCGCATGCAAAACGGCATTTTCTCGATCCAGCAGGCTTGCCCACATTGCGGCGGCACCGGCCAGGCGATCGAGAAGCCGTGCAGGAAGTGCCATGGCGAAGGCCGCATCGAGGAAACCCGCACGTTGTCGGTGCAGATTCCCGAGGGCGTCGACAACGGCGATCGCATCCGCCTGACCGGGCAGGGCGAAGCCGGTCCCGCCGGTGCGCCGGCAGGCGACCTGTACGTGGAGGTGCACGTGCGCGAGCACGCGATCTTCCAGCGCGAGGGCAGCGATCTATTTTGTGAATTGCCGATACGTTTTTCGCAGGCCGCGCTGGGCGCTGAGTTGCCCGTGCCGACGCTGGAAGGCGAGGTACCGATCAGCATTCCGCCGGAGACGCAGACCGGCACCCAATTCCGCCTGCGCGGCCGTGGCGTCAAGTCGGTACGCAGCAGTCGTCATGGCGACCTGATCTGCCGCGTGGTGGGGGAGACGCCGGTGCGGTTGACCAAGCAGCAGCGCGAACTGCTGGAGTCGCTGGAGGCCACCTTCGACAGCAACGATGCGGGCAAGCACACGCCGCGGGCCAAGGGTTGGGTCGATGGGGTGAAGCAGTTCTGGTCGAAGGTCACCGCGTGAGATTCGCGGCCCACGCGCTAGCATGTGCCGATCGACTTTGTTGACGGGAGTGTGCCGATGACCGGATCTGTTCGCCTCGCCATCAATGGTGCCTCCGGCCGGATGGGCCATGCCCTGCTTGAACTGCTGGGCGACGACGCGCGTTTCGAGCTGGTGCATGCCGTGGTGGCACCCGGTTCAGTCCACGACGGAAAACCCGTCTCGTGCGGCAACGCGGGGCTGTTGCGTTACGCGCACGACTGGACGCAAGCGCCGCCGCTGGATGTTGTCATCGACTTCAGCGGCCCGGCTGCCCTGGCGCTGGCACTCGATCACTGCCTGGCGCACCGCACGGCGCTGGTCAGCGGGACCACCGGCATCGACGCGGCGCTGGAAGCGCGACTCGCCGCCGCCGGCAACAGCATCGCCATCCTGCGTGCCGCCAATTTCAGTCTCGGCGTGGCGGTGCTGACACGCTTGCTGCGCACGGCCGCCGCGGCGTTGCCGGCCTGGGATCTGGAAATCGTCGAAGCGCATCACAGCCGCAAGCAGGACGCGCCGTCCGGTAGCGCGCTGGCGCTCGGTCACGCCGCAGCCGCCGCGCGGCATACCACGCTGGAAGCGACGGCGGTATACAGCCGCGAAGGCCAGGCGGGCGAACGGGTCGATGGCAGCATCGGCTTTGCGGTGGTGCGCGGCGGTGACATCGTTGGCGAACACACCGCCATGCTGATCGGGCAGGGCGAGCGGCTGGAGCTGGCTCATCGCGCCACTGATCGCTCGATCTTTGCGCGCGGCGCCTTGCAGGCGGCGCAGTGGCTGGCTGGCCGTACACCTGGGCATTGGCAACTGGACGACGTGATCACCAGCCCACACTGAACCGTCCGCCCGCATCGGCTTGTATCGCAAAGCCGCTGCCGCTAGCATCCGCAGCGTTGTCATTGGGGAGTAGCCAGCCTCGTTCCCAGAGGCGTTCGCATCAACACACTTGGTCGCCGTTGTTTACGGGCCATGGTGCGAACAGCAACCGTCACTGTCAGGTGGCGGTCTTGCCCGGCGAGACCTTTGGCCATCGACATGCTCACCCTGCCGGGCGAGCGGTGTCGTTGCGCCAACGGTCATTCCGCTCGCCCGGCCCCCGTGCATCCCATGTTGCTTACCCTGTGTCTGTTTCTCGGCTCGGCCGGCGCGATCTATCTCGCCTGCGAATATTTCGTCAATGGCGTCGAATGGTTCGGGCACAAGCTCAAGCTGGGCGCGACCGCGACCGGCACCGTGCTGGCGGCGTTCGGCACGGCCTTGCCGGAAAGCGCGGTGACCTTCGTCGCGGTGATATTCGGCAAGACGCCCGAAGCGCGCGACATCGGTGTGGGCGCCGCGATGGGCGGGCCGCTGGTGCTGGCCACGATCGCGTATGCGGTGGTCGGCGTGGCCATGTGGTGCAACCGCCATCGACTGCAACGGGCTGACTGGACTATCCGCGTAGACCATCGGCGGCTCGCACGCGATCAGTCGTGGTTTTTGGCGATCTTCGTGGTCAAGGTGGGTCTGGGCCTGATCGTATTTGCGTTCAAGCCGCTGGTAGGCGTGCTGTTCCTGGCGGCTTACGGAATGTACGTATGGCGCGAAATGCGCAGCGACGACAGCGCGCCGGAAGACGAGACGCTGGAGCCGCTGAAATTCGGCCCCGGCGATGCCGACCCGGCCTTGCGCTGGGTGATCGCGCAAACAGTGGCGGCGCTGGTGGTCATCGCGGCCGCATCTCGCGTGTTCGTCAGCCAGCTGGAGGCGATCGGGGCAGCGTTTGATCTGCCGCCGCACCTGGTCGCGCTGTTGCTCAGTCCGGTGGCCACCGAATTGCCGGAAACCATCAACGCGCTGATCTGGGTTCGCCAGGGCAAGGAGCGCCTGGCGCTGGCGAACATCTCCGGCGCGATGATGATCCAGGCCACCATCCCCAGTTCGTTGGCGATTTTTGCCACGCCATGGCTGTTCGACACGCCACTGATCGTGGCTGGCGTGATCACTACGATCGCGATCGTGTATCTGTGGTGGCTGTTTCGCCGCGGCCGGGTCGACGCGCGTTGGCTGGTGCCGGTCGGGCTGCTGTATGGCGTGTTCGCCGCGTTCGTGTCGTGGCATTTCGCCGGCAGATGAGCCGGGGAAGCAAGTTCAGTCGGGATGTGAGGCGTTGCGGTCGCGACCAGCGCCGAGCTTGGTGTCGAGGCTGCCGAACAACTTCTTGAACATGCGCGAAAATTTGCCACGTTTGGTCTTGCGCAGTTTCTCTTTCTCGCTGGTGAGCCAGGCCACCTGGATCACCCGACGCTCTCCCTCATACGGCAGGTGGCCGTGGAAGGAGTTTTCGCACCGCTTGAACACGGCGAATTCGCCATACAGCGGGGCCAGTTCCGGGGTCACCATGCTGTCGATGTCGTCGATCCGGTGCAGAAAACGAAGACAGCCGTCGCTGGTGTCCGGCCATTGCGCGTTGAGGTAGATCAACGCCGTGGCGATCTTGGACTTGCTGTCGGTATGGATGGTGCCGTGGCGCTTGTTGAGCAGGCGGCACAGCGTCACGAGCGTCGGGTACTGGCCAAGGTTGTCGATGCCCAGCCGTTGACCAACGGCACTGGCGAATGCCGGCGTGGTCATGTTCTCGATCAGTGCATTGACGGACGGACCACAGTCGCTCGGGTCGTACGGAAAAAAACCGGCGCTGGTATAGCGCGGGAAGTCGCGATCCAGGTCGCTGCGCACTTCGTCGGGCAACTGGCCGTGCGCCACCATGAACGGGAAGGGGACGTGCTGCACCATGGTGTCCGGGCGATCAAGTCGGGCGGGATCGAGCAGGACGGCGGCGCTCATGGGACATTCAACTCCTTTGAAATGTGGTCTAGTGTAACGCCGACCGATTGCCGCTGATTGGCGCGGGAACGCATGATTCAGGCTGTGTAAGGTGGACAGAAACGCCGTCGCCGCCTATCATTTCAACCCGCCCAGATCCTTTCCTTTCCGAGCTCCACAAGCCAGCAATCCTGCGGCTTGCGGACTTTGCTGCATCTAAAAGGCGGTTAACCTATGCCTATTCCCGCTCTGCTGGCCCTCGAAGATGGCAGCGTGTTTCATGGTCATGCCGTGGGTGCGCTCGGCGACACCGTCGGCGAGGTGGTCTTCAATACCGCAATGACCGGTTACCAGGAAATCCTCACGGATCCCTCCTATTCACGGCAAATCGTCACGCTGACCTATCCGCATATCGGCAACACCGGCGTCAACGCCGAAGACGTCGAATCGACCGCCGTGCATGCTGCCGGGTTGATCGTGCGCGACGTGCCGCGTCGTGCCAGCAGCTGGCGCAGCACCGAAAGCCTGCCCGATTACCTCAAGCGCCACGGCACGGTCGCCATCGCCGGTATCGATACACGGCGATTGACTCGCATCCTGCGCGACAAGGGCGCGCTGGCCGGTTGCATCATGGCCGGTGAGCAGGTCGATGCCGACGCAGCACTGGCCAAGGCGCGTGCATTCCCCGGCTTGAATGGCATGGACTTGGCCAAGGTGGTCAGCACGGCCAGGCCATATGTGTGGAATCAGGGTGTGTACGATCTCGATCGCACCGCGTTCAATCAACCAGTGATGCGCTTCAAGGTGGTCGCCTACGATTTCGGCACCAAACTCAACATCCTGCGCCTGCTCGCCGAGCAAGGCTGCGAAGTCACGGTGGTGCCGGCACAGACGCCTGCCGCTGACGTGCTGGCGATGAAACCGGATGGCGTGTTTCTGTCCAACGGTCCCGGTGATCCGGCGGCATGCGACTACGCCATCGCCGCCACCCGCACGTTTCTCGACGCGAAGATTCCGTTGTTCGGCATCTGCCTCGGCCATCAGCTGATGGGGCTGGCGCTGGGCGGCAAGACGCTGAAGATGAAGTTCGGACATCACGGCGCCAACCATCCGGTCAAGGATCTCGACGACGGTCGCGTGCTGATCACCTCGCAGAATCATGGCTTCGCGGTCGATCCGACCACGTTGCCAGCGAACGTTCGCATCACCCACAACTCGTTGTTCGATGGCTCGCTGCAAGGCTTCGCGCTGACCGATCGGCCGGCGTTCTGCTTCCAGGGTCATCCCGAGGCGAGCCCCGGGCCACTCGATATCGGCTATCTGTTCAACCGTTTTGCGACCCTGATGCAGGAGGCCCGCTCGCATGCCTAAGCGTACCGATATCAAGAGCATCCTCATCATCGGTGCCGGCCCGATCGTGATCGGCCAGGCCTGCGAGTTCGACTATTCCGGCGCGCAAGCGTGCAAGGCGCTGAAGGAAGAGGGTTACCGGGTGATCCTGGTCAACTCCAATCCGGCCACGATCATGACCGATCCGGAGATGGCCGACGCGGTCTACATCGAGCCGATCAACTGGCAGACGGTGGAACGCATCATCGCCAAGGAACGCCCCGACGCGGTGCTCCCCACGATGGGTGGCCAGACCGGTCTGAACTGCGCGCTCGACTTGGCCGATCACGGCGTGCTGGAGAAATACAACGTCGAGCTGATCGGTGCCTCGCGCGAGGCGATCCGCATGGCCGAGGATCGCGAGCTGTTTCGCGTGGCGATGGCGGAAATCGGGCTGGAGTGTCCGAAAGCCGAAGTTGTGCGCACGTTCGAACAGGCCCTGCTGACCCAGGCCAAGGTCGGCTATCCGACCGTCATCCGCCCCAGCTTCACCCTGGGCGGCTCCGGCGGCGGCATTGCCTATAACCGCGAGGAGTTCGAGGAGATCGTCAAGCGTGGTCTGGAACTGTCGCCGGTCGGCGAGGTGCTGGTCGAGGAGTCCGTGCTGGGCTGGAAGGAGTTCGAGATGGAGGTGGTCCGCGACACCGCGGACAACTGCATCATCGTGTGCTCGATCGAGAACCTCGATCCGATGGGCGTGCACACCGGTGACTCGATCACCGTGGCGCCGGCGCAGACGCTCACCGACAAGGAATACCAGCGCCTGCGCGATGCCTCGATCGCGGTGCTGCGCAAGATCGGTGTGGATACCGGCGGCTCCAACGTGCAGTTCGGCATCAACGCCGAGGATGGCCGCGTGGTCGTCATCGAGATGAATCCGCGCGTGTCGCGTTCGTCGGCACTAGCGTCGAAGGCTACCGGTTTCCCGATCGCCAAGATCGCCGCCAAGCTGGCGGTCGGCTACACGCTCGACGAACTGAAAAACGACATCACCGGCGGTCTGACGCCGGCTTCGTTCGAGCCGTCGATCGACTATGTGGTCACCAAGATTCCGCGCTTCGCGTTCGAGAAGTTTCCGGCCGCCGATGCCCGCCTGACCACGCAGATGAAATCCGTCGGCGAAGTGATGGCGATCGGCCGCAGCTTCCACGAGTCGCTGCAGAAAGCGTTGCGCGGGCTGGAGATCGGCAAGACCGGACTCAATCCGACCGGGCTGGACATCAGCACCGAGGACGGCCTGGCCGTGCTCAAGCGCGAGTTGCGCGAGCCGCGACCCGATCGCGTGTTCCACCTGGCCGATGCGTTCCGCGCCGGCCTGTCGCTGGAGGAAGTGCACAACCTCAGCCGGGTCGATCCCTGGTTCCTCGCCGCGTTCGAGGACATCGTGCTGACCGAGGCGGACGTCATCAAGCAGGGAATGACTGCGCTCGACGAGCCGCGCATGCGCGAACTCAAGCGGCTCGGCTTCGCCGATGCGCGGGTCGCCGAACTGCTCAATACCGATGAGGCGGCCATCCGTCATTTACGCCATACACTCGGCGTGCGTCCGGTGTACAAGCGGGTGGATTCCTGCGCGGCCGAGTTCGCCACCAGCACGGCCTACATGTATTCGACCTACGAGGAAGAGTGCGAGGCGAACCCGACCGGCCGCGACAAGATCATCGTGCTCGGCGGCGGCCCGAACCGGATCGGGCAGGGCATCGAGTTTGACTACTGCTGCGTGCACGCATCACTGGCGCTGCGCGAGGATGGCTATGAAACCATCATGGTCAACTGCAATCCGGAAACCGTCTCGACCGATTACGACACTTCCGACCGGCTGTACTTCGAGCCGCTGACGCTGGAGGACGTGCTGGAAATTGTGCACGTTGAAAAACCCAAGGGCGTGATCGTGCAGTACGGCGGGCAGACCCCGCTGAAACTCGCACGCGCCCTCGAAGCCGCCGGCGTGCCGATCATTGGTACCAGCCCGGACAGCATCGACCTGGCCGAGGATCGCGAACGCTTCCAGCAGATGATCGAGAAGATCGGCCTGAAGCAGCCGCCGAACCGGACCGCGCGCAATCCCGACGAGGCCCTGGCGCTGGCGCGGGAGATCGGTTACCCGCTGGTGGTGCGACCGAGCTACGTGCTCGGTGGGCGCGCCATGGAAGTGGTGCATGACGACGCCGATCTGTCGCGCTACATCCGCGACGCGGTCAAAGTGTCCAACGATTCGCCGGTGCTGCTCGATCGTTTCCTTGATCATGCGGTCGAGGTCGATGTCGACGTGATCGCCGATGCCGAAGGCAACGTGCTGATCGGCGGCATCATGGAGCACATCGAGGAAGCTGGCGTGCACTCCGGTGACTCGTCTTGCTCGCTGCCGCCGTATTCGCTTTCGGCCGAAATTCAGGATGAGATGCGTCGCCAGGTCGCTGCGATGGCGAAGGAACTGAAGGTCATCGGCCTGATGAATACGCAGTTCGCGATCCAGGGCGACACCGTGTTCATCCTGGAAGTGAACCCGCGTGCCTCGCGCACGGTGCCGTTCGTGTCCAAGGCCACCGGCGTGCCGCTGGCCAAGATCGCCGCCCGGGTGATGGCCGGCCGTTCGCTGGCCAGCCTCGGCGCGACGCGGGAGGTGATTCCCGCGTACTACTCGGTGAAGGAGGCGATCTTCCCGTTCCTCAAATTCCAGAATGTCGACCCGATCCTCGGCCCGGAGATGCGCTCGACCGGTGAAGTGATGGGCGTGGGTCGCAGCTTTGGCGCGGCCTTCGCACGCGGCCACGAGGCCGCCGGGATCAAGCCGCCGACGGTCGGCAAGGTGTTCCTGTCGGTACGCGATGCCGACAAGGACCGTTTGCTGCCAGTAGCCAAAGAGGTCATCGCGCGCGGCTTCAACCTGGTGGCAACCGCTGGTACCGCCAGCTATCTGGCCGAACACGGCGTGGTCTGCGAACGCATCAACAAGGTGCTGGAAGGCCGCCCGCACATCGTCGATTTGATCAAGAACGGCGAGATCGTCTATATCGTCAACACCACCGAGGGCAAGCAGGCGATCGCCGACTCGTTCTCGATCCGGCGCGAGGCCCTGC
>JBEPVP010000006.1:0-38972 GCA_041690935.1 Rhodanobacter sp. | reverse complement strand
CCACATCCATATGGCAGATCCACATCACGGGCTTGCCTTTGCCCTTGCCCTTGATACGGACGACGACGTTCACCTGATTGGGATATTTGGTTTCCGGCGCGACATGGATTTCAGAATCGGTGAAGCCGTTGGCTTTCAGATATTTCACGATGACATCGGCAGTGCCTTGGGTGCCGACGTCATGCACCGAGCGGATCTCGACCAGATCGCGAAAAATATCATGCGCGATTTTCTGGTTGGCGGCGGGCGGCATCGGCGCCTGCGAGGAGGGATTGGCCGGGGCGGCAGTGCACAGCATGGAGGCGAACGCCAGAACCGAAATCGCCGGAACGGCGACACGCAAAGTATTTTTCATGCCTTTCCCCTGAAGTCTTGCACTGGTGCGCGTCAGGCTACGCCCGCCGCGCCGCGCACGCAATTGCAGCCAGCGCCGCATCCAGCGGCAAGTAAGGAGTCAGAGACGAATGGCACTTATCTAGCGGCGAACGATCCGTCGTGCCCGATTCGTATTCCCGCTGGTGCCGATGCCGTGGCTTTGGCCGAGTCGCGCTGACCGCGGCGTCATGAAAAGGGAAACCTCAGGGGTGGAGGGAGTCAAGTCCGAACCTAAAAGGGCGGAGCAGAACAGGTTCGATTGCTGTTGAATCCGCCCCGGGAGGGTTCTACGCCGTTTTCACGAACATTCGCGATTGCCCTTCTCACACCCTTGTCACAGCGTTTTCAGGTACTCCGCCAAGTCGCTCTTCTGCCTGGGCGTAAGCCAAAGCTTCTGTTTCGTGTTGTAAGCCTCCACGACATCCGCGAGCGTCCCGGCAGAGCCATCGTGGAAGTACGGCGCGTGTTGCCACAGGCCGCGCAGCGGCGTGGTGCGGTACATCCCGGTCGCTGAACGCGTCACATAGAGCGTGTCCCTGGCCGCGGAGGCGGTCGGTGCGTGCAGCCTCACGTTGGCATCGGTGAAGTGCGCGCCACTGTGGCAGCTTGAGCAGCCGGCGACCTTGAATACCAGTTTTCCGCGCTGTGCCGCGGCGGGCTCAAAGCTGCCTGTCGGCGGCGGCGGCGCGGGGATCGACAACTGGTAGGCCTGCAGCGCGGCCAGCGTGTTGCTGACCCTATCCTCCGTGCCATTTGTGACCAACATGCCAGGGCGCCAGTCGGGCGCCAGGCCCGGCGTATGGGGGTTCAAGTGTGCGCCGACCCGCGGATCCGAGAAGACGCCTTGTCCGCCCATCTGAGTCACGGCGACGTAGCGATTCCAGTAGGAGAGGTTGGGGCCGTCGCCGGTATAGACGACACTATTGACGCCGGCCAGACCATACGCCGGTGGTATCACCACCGGATTGCTGAGGCCATCGACGTTCCAGCGCGGGTCATACATGCCGGGACCCCACGAGTTCAACTTTGCCTTTTGCGCGGCGGAAAGCGCCGGTGACAGCGCGACGATCGCACCGGGGTTGAGGTCGTGGTTGGGCCAGCCATCGAGCCGGTGGCCGATGCCCGGCGCGAACGAGTTGTCCACGGTGGAGTGGCACAACGCGCAGGTGATGCCGAACCGGGTCAAGGTGTCGGTACCGTTCACGTTCTCGACCGTGCCCTTGGCGCCAACCACCGCATTGAGCTTCAGCAGCGCGACCGTGATGGCCGGGTCATCCAGGTTGATGGTTCCGTCCGCAATGCCCTTCTTCACGGCTTCGGGCAGCGCGTCCACATCGACTTTCAGGCCGACCGCCAGTGCGGTTTTTGGACTGACTTCGGTACTGATGACCTGATTCATGTGCAACTGGTCAGTCCAGTGGACTTCATCGCCGAAGGTGTCGTAGCGAAAGACCTGCTGACCTTGCTTGATCAACTCGGCGTGACTAAGCGGCTGCTGCTGTTGGGTCGCCGCGTAGATCGCACCGCCTGAAACGGCCAGCAGTGAAAAACTTCCGGCGATCAGCACCGAGAGAACCTGCGTCTTCTGTTTCATCGCGTTACCCTCTGACATTTAGTGGTGTCCCGACGATTCAACTCTCGCGTTGATCGCACCTGAAACGAGCTACACCGCTAAAGCGCCGGCATTGGCTCGCCAACCAGCAGATCACCATTCACGCCAAGCCGAATCTGCGTGGCTTGGCCTGCCTCGCCATGCCCGCCTTGCCAGCGCGACGTGATGTTGCCGCGAAAGTTCTGCAAGAAAATGGGCTCATAGCCATAGCCGATGTCGAGGGGGCCGCTGTTGCTGCCTTGCATGAAAGAGCCTCCACTGAAGTCGACCAGTGAACCCACCGGCGTGCCGAGGCCGGGATAGGTGACCGGCGATTGCACGGTCGTGAACTGGAACTGCACCTGCTGACCTTTTGCGTTGAGCAGGGTCACGTCATACTTGAGGGCCGTGATGCCGCTGATCTCAGGGCCTTGCGTAAGTATCTTGTTGAAGGCCGGGACGCGCCAAAGGAGCGGGAATCTGACCGCTATCGAGATCACACGACCAACATGGCCGAAAGACGGGTCCGCGAAATTGGGGTCGACGCTCATCGTGCCGATGAAAGGGGTCGCGAACCGCAGGGAGCCATTGAAGAGCTGCGCTTGCCCGTAGATGTAGAACGACTGTGTCGGCGCCGCGGCGACCGCGAGGGCCGGAGCCAACCCGCCGATCATCAAACCCCACAGCAACGACCGTTTCAAAGACTTCAGGGTGATCGATTTCATTGCCCTGCCTCCCAATGGTTCGCCATACGTTGGCTAGTTGGGTGGTCGCGCAGGCTGCGGAAGCCGCACTGCCGACCCACATGAACCGCAGTAACCCACCGCCATGTTCCGGTGGACTGCCTCAGTGTCTTGAGGCTGTTCCAACTGGGAGCTTGACGGGCCAGTGTCGCGATGTGCCCTGCACCTGGTTAGATGCAACGACTGCAGAAAAGGTTACAGAGCACGATTCGGATGACCGCGCGAAGCCGGCGCGGCGACGCGTTGAGCAAAAAGATGTCAGGGACAATTTCGGGCTGATCAACCATGGGTGGACTCGTGAATCGCCTGTGCGGATGGCTGGTTGCGGTCGGTGCGGTCTGTCTTTCGCTAGACGCGCATGCGGCAACCTGCGGCAGCGGAACCGCTGATGCCGATGCGGTGGTGATGGCCCAGCACAGCCTCACCCGCAAACGACCGCGTATCGAGGTGCTGCTGTTTCGATTGGGACCAAGGGACGGAGGGAGTTAATTCCAGATAGCCGCGTCTGTCGCGCTTCTGCGACTTTCTCTCTCCTCTGCGCGTCCGTGCCAACGCGCGTCTCCGCCGTCATCGACCTCGCGTGCGGGCCGAAGTCGGCCACCGTTTCGCCCATCTTGACCCTCGCTGTGCGAGCGGCGCATCATCAACCGGCGCTTCGGGGCGCTCGCGGGTCCGCGCGAAGGACGGAGTCCACCCTGGTTGAACACGCATGACGGCATCCCGTCTCCGTGCTGGCCAGCTTGCGGACCGCCGGCCTCTGCATGGAGGTTCTCGTGATGACCCACCGTACTCTTCCGAAGCGTCCGGACATCGATCAGCTGAAGCGACAGGCCAAGGAGCTCAAGCGACTGGCCGCAGGCGGCGATGCCGTCGCACTCGAGCGCTTTCGTATCCTGCCAGCGTTCTCCCGTATGGCCATGGATGCCTTGGCCGATGTTCCCCTGGCTCTCCATGATGCCCAGTCGGTGATTGCGCGCGAACATGGCTTTCCCGCATGGCGCGCGCTTGCCGAGCGCATTGAGGAGCTGACCCTGCAACGCGACGAAGCGGTCGTCGCCTTCGTCGAAGCGGCAACGGACGGACGCAGCGGCCGCGCGCGCCGATTGCTGGAGCGGCATCCGGATCTGCCTCGAACCGACTTTCATGCCGCGCTGGTAATGGGTGACGCCGCACGGGTGGAGGCGTGGCTGACCGAGAATCCCGAACTGTCGCTGGGGCAGGGCGGGCCACGCGACTGGCGGCCCATGCACTACATCTGTCACACCGCGCTTCATGGCGTCGGGCTGGCCGATGCCGATGGCCTGGTTGCGATCGCGCGACGGCTGCTGGCGCTCGGGGAAGATGTGCTGCTCCGCTTCCCGTGGAAGCACCACGGCGTGCATCGTCCCGTGCTGTGGGGCGCGATGCTGGTGACCGGTTCGCTTGCCTTGGCCGAGGTGTTGCTGGAAGCCGGCGCGGACCCCAACGACGGCGTGACCTTGCCCATCCTCGCCAGCGGCGGCGACATCGTCAAACTGGATTTCCTGCACGCGCATGGTGCCTCGGCCAACCAGCGCTGGGCCACGGACGGTGCAGCCACGTTGTACGCGATCCTGCAATGGTCGAACACCATCGAAGGTGTGCGCTGGCTGCTTGATCACGGCGCCGATTCGGATCCGGTCTTCGAGCCCAACGGCGAGAGCCCCATGCATGCGGCAGCCACGCGTGGCGACGTGGCCTTGGTCGAACTGCTGGCCGCACGCGGTGCCGATCTCTCGCGGCGTCGGGCCGACGGGTATTCGCCGTATGCCATCGCGGCCATGAACGGCAATCGCGCGGTGGCTGATTGGTTGGCTCAACATGGCGCCAGCGAAACACTTGCGCCAGTCGATCAGCTGATCGCCAGCGCCAGTCGCGGCGACCGTCTGGCGGTCGACGCCATGCTCGCCGAGCATCCGGCATTGCGCGCCCGGATCCGGCCCGATCACTACGCGGCGCTCTACCGTGCCGCAGAGCAGGGCGATACGGACGCGATCGATGCGTTGGTGGCCTGCGGCCTTGACCCGGATCGCGGTGACGAGGACATCGGCAAAACGGCGCTTCATTGCGCAGCCATGGCTGGCCAGGTCGAGGCGGCGCGTTTGCTGCTGGCGCTTGGCGCATCGATGGATGTGCGCGATCGGGAGTTTCACGCGCAGCCGCTGATCTGGGCGGCCGAGGGGAGTCGCATGTCAGAAGGCCGACGTGACGACCACGAAGCCGTTGGCCGGCTGCTGCTGGAGGCTGGCTCGCCGGTCGAATGGCATTCCGACGAGGAGCCGTCCGACGCAGTGCTGGAGATCATCGAGGCTTGGCAGAGGGATCGCCAGCACTGAATGGGTTCAGCACTGACTGGGTCACCATTTCGCTGCCGGGGTCAATACACACGCACTTGCTCGCGCGTCCGGTAGCTGACCAAAATAAGAAGGTTCAGATTGGATTACCTCCAATGCAGTTGACAGAATTTGTCCCAGATCAGATCTGGCTGCTGGATTATCCCGTCGAATACGCGGGATGCAGGTTCAACGCGCGGATGAGCATTGTCCGGTTGGCAAACGGCGCTTTGATGTTGCACTCGCCTTGTGACATGGATGACGCTACTGCGATAGCGATTTCAGAGCGGGGTCCGGTCACTTTCATCGTTGCCCCGGGATCCTTTCACTACATGTACGTGGCGAAAGCGCAAGCCCGCTTTCCTGCGGCCCTGACCTACATATGCCCTGGCGTTGAACGCAAGGTTCCGGGTCTCCGTTTCGACGGGATACTGGGATCTTGTGCCCCGAATGATTGGAGCGACACGATAGATCAGGTGCTCATTCGAGGCAGCCGGTTCATGTGGGAAGTCGCCATGCTGCACAAGCCGAGCAAAACCCTGTTGCTGGTGGACGCCATCGAGTTCTTTACGGACCAAACCGCCAACGTCAACTGGCCGGTGAAGGCCTGGTTCAAGTTGTTCGACATGTGGAACAAGCCCAAACTGGCGCCCGAATATCGAATTGGCTGGAAGGACAAAGTTGCCGCACGATCATCACTGGAAGAAATTCTGGAATGGGACTTCGACAAGATTGTGATATCGCACGGCGACAACATTACCGAAAACGCGAAAGAGCTTGCGCGTCGAGCATGGACGCCGCCGCTCAAAAATAGGTAGGTCGCAATATTCGGGGACAGAGCTCAAACGAGGGGTCACCATTTCGCCGCCGGGGTCAATAGACGGCCGGAAAGGGGGCAGGTTCATTTTTTGGCAGACGAATGAACCTGTCGCCCTTTGTTGTTTCCGCAGATTGATCGGTATGTTGGCTTGCTCAGCCCGGCTGATCGCCCGAGGGAATGGCTGCCGGGTCCATCCACATTGCCTCCCAGACGTGCCCGTCGGGGTCGGTCAGGCTGCGGCTGTACAGGAAGCCAAGGTCCTGCACGGGATTGATGTCGGCTGTTCCGCCGTTGGCCGCCGCCGCCTCGTTCATGGCGTCGACTGCTTCACGCTCGAGGTGCGAGATCGCCAGCATGACTTCGCTTGAGCCTGTGGGCGGGATCGGGCGATTCGTGAAAGTGCGCCACTTGGCGTGCGTGAGAAGCATGACGTGGATGGCCTCGCTCCACACCATGCACGCCGCGGTTTCGTCGGTGAAATGAGGGTTGTTCTCGAAGCCGATGGACTTGTAGAAGTTCATGGACGCGGCGAGATTGCCAACAGGAAGGTTCACAAAAATCATTCGTGGCACGGCGGATATGCTCCAGTTTGGTTGAAAGGGGCAGGGTATGGGTGCTGCCTCCTGTGCGACGAACGGCATTCGGCGTTTTCGACATGCGACAAGAGGTGTCAGGGACAATTTTCGTCGCGGTAAAGGTTCCTGGCAGCTTTTCTGAGCCCTTATTTTGACGCCCGAGCGTACGCCGCCATGCTGCGTCGAACATCTCCTTTCACCTGATCTGACCAGCGAACGGTTCGCCCAATGGGACAGGCCACTACCAGGCGCTTGCGGCGCGCTCAGGGAATCCGGCGCGCCGTGGCCGCTGCGCGCCGAAACGGTTCCAGCTCGACTTCGAAATAGCGATGGCCGGCCAGGCTGGCTGCCTGGCGTGCGCTGGCATCCACCCATTGGTCAAAATCGGTGAGCGCGGCAAGGTAGCCCTCGTCGATCTGCTTCAGTGCCCGGCTGACATTGTCGTCGACCAGCACCACGTCGCGGTCGCGCGGTGCGTAGCCGATCATCTTGGCCGAACGGTTCACGCACTGGCCCATCACCGTCGGCAGCTGGAACTGCTGCGGCCCCATATTGGTCGAGATCACCGGACCCAGGGCGATTGTGACGCGCAGCTTGATCGAATCGGCGAGATCCCGCGCCACACCCTGCCAGTGCGATGACTTGAAGCTGCGGAATTCGTCGACCAGCTCGGCGGCAACGCACATTGCCCGCAGCGCGGGGCTGCCCAGCGGAATGCGCGTGTCGACCTCGTCGTAGTGGAAGCGGATCAGCGCGCCGTCGCCGTTGAATTTCTCGAGCACACCGCCGAACGGGTTCGCCCGCTTGTAGATGTTGCGGCTGAAGCGGTTGATCAAGCGCGCCACCTCGACCAGCGGCATCTCGCGATACAGCGCCGAGGAATGGGTCAGGTCCACATACATGATCACCGCGTTTTCCAGATCCAGCTCGCCCTGCAGTCCGAGGAAGCGCAGCGCATCGGGGCTGGACTGGAAGTAGTGCAGCTTGCCCGCCAGGCCGGTGTCGTTGACTTCCTGCAACGCCTCGGCCAGCAGCCGCCGATCCTCGCCGCCGAAGCCCTGTTCGTCGACTTCATAGGTGCGGCCGGACACGGTCTTGTTGAAGAATTGCGCCACGCCCACCGGCCGGCCCTGCCAGCGCACCGGCGACACCAGCGTGCTGACCGGCACGAAGCCGGACTGCTTGTCGTACGACGGCACGTGGCGGACATTGCCCTGCAGATTGTTGACGGCGATCGGCGAGCCCTTGTCCCAGCACTCGCCCACCACGGTCCACGATTCGACCAGCTTCATTTTCAGAATCGCCGCCGTCGCGGTGGGTTCGATATTCCATGCCGCGACGAAAGCGAAGCTGCGCGGCGCGCTGCCGCGCTCGTCGCCGGCATTGAACAGCGGGATATACAGCGAGGCTGCCTGCACCTGCATGGCCTGCGCCAGCCGTTCCAGTATCTCGCCAAGCTGGCTGCGCAGCCGGGTCAGGTCGCGATGCGCCGGCACCACATCCTGCTCGGCACTCTGCGCACGCGCCTCGGCCTTGCCCAGGTCGGCTCGCACGCGAACCAGTTCGGCGTCCTTGATCTTCAGCTCGGTGTCTTTTCCGGCCACCACCTTGTCGTGGTACAGCTTGGCCAACGTGGCGATGCCCAGCGCGCCGACGAAGGCACCGGCCATCTTGGCGTATTCGATCCACTCAACCACGGCACACCCTCCGATTTCCCCAGAGTCTCCCCGAACGAAGGATGGCCACCAGGAACAACCAAACGGATCCGGCGTATCGAGCACGCGCCGACGGCTGGCTTACCATTGCCGCGGTGCAGCGTCCACCGCGCGATTCAATATATCCCAAAACCTGGCCGCCGGCCGGTGCGAAGCCCAACTGGCTGGGTCAGAGCCACTTGAAGTCTTTGAGCTAACTGGTCAGCACCGAATGATGGCGCTTTCGTCGGGGACGCTGCTGCACCTGGCATACTGGTGTTCGCAAGATCTGCCAGTCAGCATCATGATTGTGCGATGGCAAAGGGCGGGAGTGTGCACCCTGATCCGTCGCGTCTCAGTCGGCAACCTGCCCACGCAGCAGCGTTTCCATGGGCTGCGCCTGGCTGAATAGCCAGCCTTGCGCATACTTGACGCCATGTTCGTGCAAAAAGTCGGCCTGCAACCGGCTTTCGATGCCTTCTGCGATCACGGTCAGGCCGAGCGAGTGCGCAATGTGCACGATGTGCAGCGCAACCTCACTGGTGGCCGAGTCGGTGCCGACGGTGTCCACGAAAACCTTGTCGATCTTGAGGTAGTCGGTCTTCAGCGTGGCGAGGTGGGAGAGGCCGGAAAAGCCGGTGCCGAAATCATCAATGGCCACACGGATGCCGAGTGCGCGGATCGACGTGATGTTTTTGCCGGCATGCTTCGGGTCAAGGAACGAATGCTCAGTGATTTCCACAACGAGATTCCTCGCCGCGATGCCGGGCGTTTCGATCAGCTGGCGCAACTGGTCGAGGATGTGCCCGTCATGCAGATCAGACGGCGAGAGATTGATGCTGATATAGCCATCCGGATACTGGCGGATGAAGGCCGGAGCCTCGATGGCCACTCGCGCCAGTACGTAGGCGGTCAGGCTCCGTATCAGCCCGCAGTCCTCGGCAACCCGAATGAAGGCGTCCGGTCGCATGACCTGGCTACCGTCGTGGCGTGGCCAGCGCAGCAGCGCTTCGGCACCAACCATGCGACCGGAGGCAAGCTCGACGATCGGCTGGTAGTGCAGCACAAACTCCTTCTTCCTGATCGCACTGCGCAGCACGGCGGGCAGCGATGTGCGTTGTCGAACCAGATAGAGACTCGCCAGCGTGGCAGCCCCGCCCAGCAGCAGGCCGATCGGCACCAGGACGATGTCAAACGCGATAGCGCGGGAGTGCAGGTAGGTCGTGGGAATGGTGCTGTAGCTGGCCAGATCGTAACGTGTCGATACGCGAATCGTTACCAGGTGGTCGCCGTCGAAAAACGTCACCTGATGGGCACGGCCAAGCCGTTCCCGCCACGCTGGATTGAACGCGCCGTTTCCGGCGAGGCGCGGCCCCGTGCTCCTGCCGAACACACCTGAGGAAATATGGATTCGATCGAAAGGCAGATCGACGAGCACCTCGGGGAGGACGGCCGCGACAAAGTCATCCTTTTCGAGAACCAGAAACCGTTGGCCCGTACCCAGGTCAGCCCGAGGTGCAATCCGAACGCCGGACATGCTGGTATAGGCAAACGGTTCAAGCTTGGATCCATCACCGTTGGGCGCGAAAGACGAGCACTCGACGCTGTCATCGGCAACGTGACCTACCGCTTTCAAATAGCTGTAATCCAGCGCGATCGCAATCATCTGCTGCCGGCCTGCATCCGAACACGGCGCTGCCGTGAGCGCCCGCATCCGTTGATAGGCCGCCATCGCCTGATCGGCCATGCCCTCTGCCCGGGCAAGGACCTCTCCGGCCATGAACTGTGTCTGCGCCGAAGCCTCGGACGTGCTCTCGCGATGGGCCAGGCAGAACGCAGCCAGCACGGGCAAGCCCGCGGCCAACAGGGTGATAGCGACGGCTATCAGAGTGGTCTTCCGGCTGCGCATCCGACTGGCCGATTCCCCGTGGCAAGCGCCGGTGATCGACCGGGCATGGAACATGATGCACCAACCCATCCATGCCCGCACCATGTTCCCGAAGGGGCTTGTTACTGAGCGAAAGCGGAACGCCGGACGTGGATCCGGGAATCGGACGCGCAGTCAGCGTATCGCTGGCGCACCCTTGGCAGGTCGGCCCGCGCTGGAGTGCAGTCAGTCGGACCTCGCGTTCGCGCCAAGGCGCAAAACCGGTGGAGCGCTCGACGGCGGCATATCAGTGCGGCGCCCACACGCCTCAGCCGGTCGGAGGCTTGCCAGCGAACACCGCCCATTGAGCGTCGAAAGCACGTTTGAAGGCGGCCCGCGCTTCACCGCGGGCGACGTAGGCGGCGAGGTTCGGATAGTCGTCCAGCAGGCCCGATGCTTTCAACCTGAGCAGCACCCCCACCATCATGAGGTCGCCCGCGCTGAACGCACCGTCGAGCCAGTCGGCATCGCCAAGGCGCGCGGAAAGTGGCTTCAACCGGTCGCGGATGCGATCTGCGACCAGAGGCAGGCGCTCCTTGCTCCAGGGCTTGTCGCCCTCCAGAAACTTGGCAATGACGAGTTCGAGGATCGGCGGCTCCACCGTGTTAACCGCGGCAAACATCCATGTGATCGCGCGCGCCCGGGCATTCGCATCGTCGGGCAGCAGGCCCGCATGGCGCTCCGCGATATGCAACACGATGGCCCCCGACTCGAACAGGGCGAGGTCGCCTTCTTCATAGGTGGGAATCTGCCCGAAGGGATGAAGCGCGCGATGCGCGGGTTCCTTCATCGCACTGAACGAAACAAGACGAACCTCGTAAGGTTGGCCCACTTCTTCAAGCGCCCAGCGAACGCGCATGTCGCGCGCCAGTCCTTTGCCGCGATCGGGTGACTGTTCAAAGGCGGTAATGGTGGGGGTCATGGGAAGGCTCCAGGTGATTGCGTGACGCCATCGTGCGTCACGTCATGGAAGGCGAAGGCCAAAACAGGAATCAGAGTGCACGTTTCGAATAGGCGACTCCGACCCTTGCCGTTGCTACGGTGTCTGACAGTTGCCGTCGTCAGCCGCGCCGGGCGGCCTCGATGGCGGCGATGTCGATCTTCGCCATCCCCATCATGGCGTCGAACGCGCGCTTGGCTGCGGCGGGATCAAGGTCGGTGATCGCGGTCATCAGGGCGCGTGGGGTGATCTGCCACGACAGCCCCCACTTGTCCTTGCACCATCCGCATTCGCTTGCCTGGCCGCCGTTGCCGATGATCGCGTTCCACAGGCGGTCGGTTTCGGCCTGGTCGTCGGTGGCCACCTGGAACGAGAACGCCTCGTCGTGCTGAAACGCGGGGCCGCCGTTCAAGCCCAGGCACGGGATGCCCATGACCGAGAACTCGACCGTCAAAACATCACCCTGCTTGCCTGCGGGATAGTCACCCGGTGCGCGATGGACGGCCCCCACGGCACTATCCGGGAACGTCTTGGCGTAGAACGTCGCGGCATCCAGCGCGGCGCCGTCATACCAAAGGCAAATCGTGTTCTTGCTGGTCATGCGGGTTCTCCTGGTTCAGGGTGGCGAGGATGTCCCTCATTCTCTTCGACGAACGATGAACGCGTAGATCGACATGCCAAAACCCAAAACCGGGACGAAGGAAGTTAAATCGCGTCGGCGTGGCACCATGGTTCCTGCACTTCACCGAATGACCAACGCCCAGTCACCAGCCTCGGAGAGCTTCGCTCATGTCATCACGCTCCACCGCTGCTCCGCTCGCGCTCGCGGTCGGCATGCTGTTGATCAGCATGGTCTCGTACCAGTGTGGCGCGTCGCTGGCCAAGCACCTGTTTCCGCAGGTGGGCGCGCAGGGCGCTACGGCTTATCGGCTGGGGTTCAGCGCGCTTATCCTGCTGCTGTGGCGACGGCCGTGGCGCCGGTGGGGCGGTCGTCGCGACTGGCGCGTGGTCTGCGGTTATGGCCTCGCGATGGGTGCGATGAACCTGGTGTTCTATATGTCGCTGCGCACGATTCCGCTGGGCATCGCGGTGGCGCTGGAATTCACCGGGCCGCTGGCGCTGGCGCTGTTCGGCTCGCGCCGGTGGATCGATTTCGTCTGGATCGCGTTGGTGGTGGTCGGGCTGGCGCTGTTGCTGCCGTTGCGCGGACAGATGCAGGCGCTCGATCCGGTGGGCGTGATGTACGCGCTGGCGGCGGGCGTGGGTTGGGCGTTGTATATCGTGCTGGGAAAGCAGGCGGGCGCGGTATGGGGCGCGGACGCGGTGACACTGGGCACGTCGGTCGGTGCGCTGCTGGCAATCCCGTTCGGCATCGCGCATGCCGGCAGCGCACTGCTGTCGCCGACGCTGTTGCCGTACGCACTGGGCGTGGCGGTGCTCAGCTCGGCGCTGCCGTATTCGCTGGAGATGATCGCGCTGACCCGCTTGCCGGCGCGCACCTTCAGCACCTTGTTGAGCCTGGAACCGGCCATCGCGGCATTGGCCGGCGTGGCGTTGCTCGGCGAACGGCTCAGCCTGCTGCAGTGGCTGGCCATCGCGACGATCATCGTGGCGGCGGCGGGCACCGCCTTGAGCGTGCGTCGGCCTGTGCTGACCGAGCCGTTGGCGAACTGAAAAGCCAGAAAACTGCAAGCCGGGACGGAATGAAGGTGCTCGTGGTTTGCCATGGCTTTGTACGGCATAGCCGTACAAGCAGTAACGCCGTACCCTGTATCAACGCGCGGAAGCGAGTCTGCCGATGTATGAGTTCATCGAGTCATCGATGTTTGCCCGTTATGTGTACGACTGCCTCACGGACTAGGCGTACGCCGGCATGCAGTGGTACTTGTCCCATCAGCTATGGGTGATCTGATACCGGGCTCGGGTGGTTGCCGCAAGGTGCGCTGGGGCACCATGGACAAAGGCAGGCGCGGCGGTGTGCGGGTGATCTATTACGAAGTCACCCGGGAGGGGCAGATCTGGCTATTGGCGATCTATGCCAAGACGCAGCGAGAGAATCTTCCAGCGCATGTCATACGGCTGATCAAAGGTCATATGGTGAAGTCATGAAAAAGTTGAGCAAGGAAATTCTCGACCGCGATGCCAAACGCGACATCGGTGCCGAGGTACTGGAAGCCATCCGCGAGATCAAGGCTGGCGGTGGCCGTCGTTTCACTGTGCAGGTAAGCCAGGCCACCGAGGCCAGGTTCAAGCTGGGCATGTCACAGAAGGACTTCGCCGCCATGCTTGGCGTGTCCGCGCGCACCCTGCAGGACTGGGAGCAGGGTCGCCGGCAGCCAAGCGGAGCAGCCAAGGCGCTGCTCATCGTTGCTGCCGCGTCGCCGAAGGTTGTGCGCAAGGCGTTGTTGACAGCGTAAAGGGTTACGAATCATGTTCGTCGCGCGGGTGATCCGGATGGATGCCTGCGTCGAATATCCTCGCTCACTATCGGTTGCCTGATGACTTCTTCAACGAAGTCGATCGGGTTCCTGAGGAGATGGGCTCACCCGACATCCCTCGCACGAAAAAGGAATCTTGTGTCGAAACGCCTGAAGAAAACGATTCGCACAACGCTGCTTGTCGCGTTGGTGCTCCTGCTTGTCGTGGCAACCCTGATGGCCTGGAAGCGGCCGGATCGGGCGTTGCGGGTCGCCACCGCGAATGTGGCGCAGACGCTCTGCGCGGACGTGTTCGTTTCCGGCCTGGCGCCGGATCGGGTGTTTGCCGAGAACATCGAGCCGCTGCGCGGGATGCGCATCCTGCTGCCGCACCTGCACTACGTGGTGGACACGGCGCAGAGCAAGGTTACGGCCACTTGGCATGGGCGCTTTGCCAGCGAAGCAACCTGGTATCCGGACTACGGTTGTGCGTTGCCGACCACGACACCGGACGCCCCAACCCTGCTGGCCGCGCATGCGGCGGTGTCGCCGGTGCCGGCGTCCGAGACCCCGGTCGTCGTCAGTCTGGATCCCGCCATCAACGATGCCCTGGCGCGTGCCTTTGCGGAGCCGGCCAGCGGGCCACGCCGCCACGTGCATGCCATCGTGGTGATGCATGACGGCCGGATCGTCGCCGAGCGCTATGCCGCGGGTTTCGGCCCGCAGACGCCGCAACTCGGTTACTCGATGAGCAAGTCGGTGGTGAACGCGCTGCTCGGCATCCTGGTGCGGCAGGGCCGGCTGGACATGGCCATGCGCGCGCCGGTGGCGGCCTGGCAGGCGGCGGGCGATCCCCGACACGCCATCACGCTGGAGCAGCTGTCGCGGATGACCTCGGGGCTTGACCTCACCGAGGACAGCAGCGGCTTCGACCCGGTATCCGACATGCTGTTCCTGCGCAGGGACATGGCGGCGTTCGCTGCGCATGCCCGGTTGCGTGTGCCGCCGGGGACGCGCTGGGACTACACCAGTGGCAATACGCTGATTCTCGCCGGGGTGCTGCGCGACAAGGTCGGAGGCGGCGCACCCGGTCTGATCCGCCTCGCGCACCGGGAACTGTTCGAGCCGCTCGGCATGCACCATGTGCTGATGGAGTTCGACGGGGCGCAGACGCTGGTGGGATCCACCCGGGTTTACGCATCGGCGCGCGACTGGGCGCGCTTCGGGCAACTTTATCTGGATGACGGTGTGATCGATGGTCGCCGCATCCTGCCTGCGGGCTGGAGCGACCATGCCAGCAAACAGACACTCGACAGTCTCTATGGCTCCGGCTTCTGGACCAATACAGGCACCACTCCAGACGGCAGCCACATCATCGCCGGCATGCCCGGCGACGCCTACTTCGCCTCGGGCATGAACGGGCAACGCATCCTCATCGTGCCTTCGCAACGGCTGGTAATCGTGCGACTCGGTTCCACCCTCGACCCGCCGAATTTCGACATGCGCGGTCTGGTGCGTCTGGTCAACGACGTGCAGGCCACGTTGCAGAACAGAGGTCCGAGTGCAGGTTCTCTGCGCTAGGTCCGCGAAACGGGTTGATCCGTCGGCAACACGTTTTTCCCCAACCGCGAAGCCGATGTGCTTCGCGCACACACGGGCGGGCGTCGCGCACGACGGTTTCGGCTCACCCGCAAGCTTCCGAGGCTTGCGTTCGCAAGGCTGTCGGCCTTGCACCTGCCGCCCGGAACTCTGCGCACGGCTCGTTGAGAACCGTCGACAAGGCTCCGAGCCTCGGGTCCTCTGCTGCAACGCTTGCTATCGCAAGCCTCGAAACTCCACGCGCGACTCCTGGAGAGTCGCGATCGGGAGTTTTCGATTCACGTGCGGGAGTTCGAGCTTCGTGCCCGGGGCTTTGGGAGCCAGGCGTGAGGCTCAGCAGGCACACGCTTGGGACTTTCCCCTGGCGTGCCGCACTCCGGGAGTCGTGCCCGGGGCTTGGGGCACCGAACGTGAGCCGCAGCAGACCCACGCCCGGGACTTTTCAGCCGCTCGCACTTCTTTGACTCTGACCAATAACCGGGCCAGCTCACACGGACCCCTAGTTTTGCGGCCGTTTTCGCTTGGCCGCATACATCGCGCGGTCGGCGTGCGTCACCAGGGCATCCGGGTCGCTTCCGTCTGCCGGGAAACAGGCGATGCCGACGCTGGCATCCAGCCGGAACAAACCATCGGGCAGTATATAGGGCGGGCTCAGGCGGGCGCGCAGGCCGTCGGCGACGGCGCGGGCGGCCTCGGCATCACGGCAGCCGGGCAGCAGCGCGACAAACTCGTCGCCACCGACGCGGGCCACCAGATCGCCCTGCCGAAGGCCCTGCTGCAGACGCTGTGCAACCTCACGCAGCAGGCGGTCGCCGGCGTCGTGTCCGCCCCGATCGTTGGCCCCCTTGAACCCGTCAAGGTCCAGGTAGAGCACGGCCAGGCCATCGCCGGTCTGCGCCGCGTGCGCGATGGCGTGCTGCAGTTCGCACTGCAATTGATGGCGGTTGGGCAATCCGGTCAACGGATCGTGGCTGGCGCGGTGCTCTAGCTCGCGCTCGGCGCGGCGCAGTTCGGTCACCTCGCGGCCCACCCCGATACGCACGCCGTGGTCGGGCAGCCAGCGGGCCGACCATTGGATGTCCACGCTGTGACCGTCCTTGTGGATGTAGCGATTGCGGAAGTGGCGCTGCAGCGTGCCGTCCATCACCTGTTCGGCTTGCTGCATGGTCGCCGTGCGGTCGTCAGGGTGGATCAGGTCGAATATTCGCCGGCCAAGCATCTCGTCGGGGGCGTAGCCGAAGATGCGCTCGAAGCTCGCGTTGACGAACAGGACGCGACCCTCGGCATCGACGACGCAGACGGCGTCGGGCACCAGGTCGAGCACTTCGGCGAGGGGAGGCAGCTTCGCGATCATGAGTTGCCGAGTTCGTAGCGCCCGGTCGTAGTGTCGTGCAGGTGGAGTCCCATCATGTTAGCGCTTGGGGAAACAATGGAGACGGAGGTCGGTCACCGAAACGGAATCAGGGTGAGCCACCCCAGTTTGCGCTCCTGTTTCTGTTTCAAGCGGGAAGAGCGGCGGAAAAAATGGACGGGAGCAATCCCGGGCCATGGACCCGGTTCGGATGGGGGCCGGCAGCTGGTGTTCAAAAGCAGTTAGTTCAAGTTATCTAGTAGCTTATTCGTGCAAGGTGAGCGTAAAGTTGTGTGTCTTCGTCTGATGTGGTAGTGCAAGTCGCTCAACGATGCGTTGAGGGGTTCTTCTTCGCAGGTTGACCACTGCAAGCGCGGATTTGAGCTAGTCGAAGTCAAATGAGCAAAAAGTAACGGCCGGTCCGTGCGACTCAAAAATCGCGGGCCACCCGAACAACACGCCAAATGAATCTGCCCATTTTCTCCCGGGCATGCTTGAAGACCAGGGAATTGCGCTGACCGACCCGTTTTTGAGATCTGACCGAGATGGCTGACGTCTTCGTTTCCTACGCCCGCGGCGACAAGGCACGCGTCGCGCCATTGGTGGCCGCGATCGAGTCGAAGGGCTGGTCGGTCTGGTGGGATCCGGAGATCACCCCCGGCCAGGAGTTCGACGACCAGATCGAAGCGGAGATCGACGCGGCCGGGGCGGTGCTGGTGGTGTGGACGCCGGATTCGGTGGCGTCGCGCTGGGTGCGCGGCGAGGCGCGCGAAGCGGCCGAGCGCGGCATCCTCGTGCCGGTGCGATTCGAACAGGCGCGTCTGCCGATGGACGTGCGCGCGATCCATACCACCGACCTCGACGGCTGGGGCGAGGATCCCGCGAGCCCGCAGGCGCAGGAGTTTCTGCGCGCGTTGGGCGCGATGATCGCACGCACGCAGGCGTCGCAATCCGCGAAGGCCGGGAGCGCTGCGACGTCGCCGGCTTCCAGCAAGGACGCCCCGCGCTTCACCATCTGCGTGCTGCCCTTTGCCAACATGAGCGGCGATCCGGAGCAGGAGTACTTCAGCGACGGCATCACCGAGGACATCATCACCGACCTGAGCAAGGTCTCGGCGTTGGGGATCATCTCGCGCAACAGCGCGTTCATGTACAAGGACAAGAATGTCGACATCCCCAAGGTCGCGCGCGATCTCAAGGTCAGCCACGTGCTGGAGGGCAGCGTGCGCAAGGCCGGCGGCCGGGTGCGAATCAGTGCGCAGCTGGTGGACGGCGAAAGCAACAACCACGTCTGGGCCGAGCGCTACGACCGCGACTCCAGCGATATCTTCGCGCTGCAGGACGAGATCTCCGAGGCGATCGTCAAGGCGCTGAAATTGAGGCTGCTGCCCGAGGAGAAGAAGGCCATCGTGCAGCGCGGCACCGATAGTGCCGAAGCGCACAATCTTTATCTGATGGCGCGCCAGACTTACATCACCGGCCAGGAAGCCGACGCGCGTTCCGCGGAAGCGATCATCCGCCTGTGTGCCCGCGCTACGGAAATCGATCCGCGCTATGCCCAAGCCTGGGCGCTGATGGCCGTCGGCTACAAGAAATTACGCGATGTCCGCGGGATGGGATCCGAAGACGGCATGGCGGCCGCGGAGCGCGCACTGACTTTGGACCCCAAGCTTGCCGAAGCCCATGCGATCAAGGCCCAGCTCCTGTTGCAGGATGGCGACGCCGATGCCGCAGCCGCGGAAGTCGCCATCGCATTCGAGCTTGATCCCGAGTCTTACGAAACCAACCGTTCGGCCGGGCGCCTGAACTATCAGCTCCACCGGCACCAGGATGCCATTCGTTTCTTTGAAAAGGCGGTCAAGCTGATGGACGCCGATGTCAATTCGGCGATGATGTTGGTCAGTTGCTACACCGCGGTCGGGGACGCCGCGGGCGCTCACCACGCCGCGCAACTGGCGCTCAAGCGCGCCGAGGCCGTCCTGACCAATGACCAGAACAACTCCGCTGTCACGGCTTACAGTGCTTATGCGCTGGCCGCGTTGGGAGAAGGCGATCGCGCCAAGACGCGCATGGAACGCACCCTGTTGATCGACCCCGACAACGTCAACATGCGCTACAACTTCGCGTGTGCGCTGAGCAGGCATCTGAAAGACAAGGACGCCGCGTTGAAGATGCTCGGCCATGTCTTCGAAACGATCTCGGATACCTTTCTGCCGTACGCCAAGGTCGATCCGGACCTCGATATTCTCCGCGACGACCCGCGTTATCTTGCGATGGTCGCGGCCGCCGAGGCGCGGCTCACTGCAACGGCAGCGACGGCGGCGATCAAGACGGCTTGACCCGGAGGCAATCAAGCCACCTTGATCGCCTCCGCTCCACCTGGCCTGACCCGTCAACCCGAAACCTCGGCCTCCACCAGCTTGCCGAGCAATACCAGCGATTGCTGCCAGCCCATGTAGCACTGCTCGACCGGGATTACGTCGGGCAGGCCTTCCTGCACCACGTGCAGTTCGGTGCCGCAGGACACGGCCTTCAAAGTGATGGTCACCATGATCTCGCCCGGCAGGTTGGGGTCGTCGAACTGGTCGGTGTAGCGGATGCGCTCGTTCGGCGTGAGTTCGACGTAGGTGCCGCCGAAGGTGTGGCTCTGCCCGGTCGAGAAGTTGGTGAAGGACATCTTGTAGCTGCCGCCGACCCTGGCATCGAGGTGGTGCACCTTGCCGGTGAAACCGTCGGGCGGCAGCCACTTGGCCTTGGCATCGGCGTCGAGGAAAGCGCGGTAAACACGCTCGGGCGGCGCGTGCAGAACACGGTGCAGACGGACGGTATTGGGCATGTTGGTTTCCGTTGATGGAGGAGAAGCCCTCATCGGATACGACGAGCGGGCAGGGCGGAAATCGACAGTGGAGTTGCAAGGAAAGGGACTGGTCGGACAACAGCGTGATGCGGCATGCGCATGCGCGATATGTGGGCACGATGGCGTGCGAGAAAGAACAGGGCTGAACTTGCTGGTGGCGTCAAAGCAGCGGCCAGGTTCTACTTTTCCGGAAGCTATACCTCGGACCTCGCTTCCGATGCGTTGGCTGCGCCCATGCCCGCGCGCCTCTTCCACTCCCCCACATTCACCCCTTTCACCAGCAGCCACAGCGCCAGCGACAGTTCCGCAAGGAGGCAAGGCATCAGGATCGCCGGGAATAGTCGTGCCTCGACGGTTGGGGCAAGCAGCAGGGTGAAGCTGTTGATCAGGTAGCACGCTCCCGCGATCTGCATCAGCACGCCGAGCAGCTTTGGCAGGTAGCGCGACTTGCGGATCAGATAGCCTTCCACCAGGCACACGCATCCGAAGAAGATGAGCCCGACGCCGAAGCCGTATTCGTGCATCCTGATCGCGATGTAAGACCACGTCTGCAGCTGTGCCGGGTCGAACGCCTTGAGATAAGCTGCGTCGCCCAGCAGGAACAGCGGCACCAGCAGGGTCAACTTGTTGGCAACCAGTACGGCCGTCTGAATCAGGTTTAGCAACAGGCCCAGCAAGGCCAGGTTGCGGTTGACCGGTCGCAGCAGCACATACAGCACCCACATCACAAACACGTCGCAAACGTGCATCACCAGATCGCCGGCAATGCCTAAGCGCCATAGCGATTCCGAGGCCAGGATGCGGCTGGCGGTGGCGGCTGCATCACCGGGTACCACCAGTTTGCTGCGGATGAAAAGCTCGCCAAGCGCGCCGGCAAAGATGATGAGGAGATACAGCGCGCCGCCGACCCTTGCGTAGGTCTGCGGCGATGTTTCGGTTGCTGGCGTCGCCATCGTGAACTCCCGGAACCAATACCACGCTACGTGCGGCGGCTCGGACGAAGTGCCGCCTCCCCAGCCGCGGCGGGCTTCTCCGCGCGTTGACGCACGCTATACGAACCGCCGGGCAGCCGATACGTGCCAAACGGCATCGAGACGATCAGCCGGCAACGGCAATGAGGTCGTTTGATTCGCCGGAACGCGTCAGATGCTTGCTCGCCGCCAAAGCGAATGTGCGTCATGGAGCGCAATCGTCATGGCGCTCCTTGCAGGTCGGGTTGCGGGGTGGGTTGCACCTGCCCACGCAGAATCAACGCCAGCGCGAACGCCAACAGCGTGACGCCGGTGAGTGCAAACAATCCTGCATGAAAGCCACCGGTGGCGTCCCTGGTTACGCCCCAGCCATAGGACATGAGGAACGCGCCGACCTGGGACATCGAGTTGATCACCGCGCTGCCGACCGCGAGCAGCCGGATGTGGATGACGTCCGGCCAGGCCAGGACTTGCGACAGCGTGACCGATCCCCAGGACGCGGCGAACACGAGATAGGCCGCGATCACCATGGGCGGCGACGTCGTGGTCGCGAGCGTGAGGAAGGCGAGCGCCATGAGCGCGGTGCTGACGAGCAGGGTCCTGAAACGCTCGCCACTGCGGTCCGAATACCAGCCGGCGAAGAGCATCCCGAGTGCGCCGAGCACACCGCCGATACTGACGAGCCGGCCGATGCCCGTCGCGTCGAGCGTGGTCGCGTCCTTCAGCAACAGCGGTGCGGAGAGCCCGAAGCTGACCATCGCGCCGATGGTCAGCAGACCGAGCAGCCCGAATTGCAACACCAGCGGATGGCGCATCGCCGCGAGCAGGTGATGTGCGGCGGGCTCGCCGATGCGCGCGGCGTCGGCCGCGAGTTCGCGCTCGATCCATGCGCGCTCCTCCGTGTTCAGCCAGTCGACTGAACCGGGCGTATCGGGCAGGCGCAGCAGGATGAGGATACCGATCAGGGTGGCCGGCAGTCCCTGCACCAGAAACAGCCACTGCCAGCCGTGCACACCCGCGCTTCCGTCGAGGCCGAGCAGCCAGCCCGAGAGGCTTCCCATCACGGCCACCGACAACGGCCCGCAGAGATAGAAGCGGCTGATGGCGCGGCCGCGGTGCGCGCGTGGAAACCAGTGCGCCAGATAGTAGACGACGCCGGGAAAGAAGCCGGCTTCCGCCATGCCGAGCAGGAAGCGCATGACGTAGAACTGCGTCGCGCTCGCCACGAACATCATGCCGGCGGCGAGCAGTCCCCAGGTAATCATGATCCGCGCGAGCCAGCGGCGCGCGCCGAAGCGGGCGAGAAAGAGGTTCGACGGTACCTCGAAAAACGCGTAGGCGAGATAGAACGACCCCGCGCCAAGCCCGTACACGGTGGCGCTGAAGGCAAGATCCTCGTTCATCCGGAGCGCGGCGAAGCTGACGTTCACCCGGTCCATCAGCGCGAACAGATAGCCAAAACCGATCAGTGGCAGGATGCGCCAGGACGCCTTCGTGACGGCGGCATGCGCGATCGCGTCATCGCGTGGATGGTCTTCGTGCACGGTTCTATCCCCAGGTCGGTCCTGCTTGCCGCACCATCCTGTCGCTCGGTGCGCTGCTCATGCGAAGGCACGGCGAGCAAGCTCGGTTCACGCTCAACCCGGTGCCCGGTTAGGGCTGGATATCGCCGACTCAGTCAGCCGGAGCCGAAAGACGCTTACTTGAGCGTCGATCTCGCGACGCTCAAGTAGGTGCCATTGAAGGGCAGCCCGTTGTTTCTCCACGATTGCGCCTGCAAGTTCGTCAGACCAGTCCAGCCTTTGCCTCGGCCAGTTCGATCGCCTCGATCAGGGTCTGCTGTCCGAACGGCTTCACGATCCTGACCGCGCAGTCCGGGGCATCCGGGGACTGTTCCCGCGGGTCGTTCAGCATCAGCACGACAGCCATGTGCGCGTTGCGCGTCGAGGCCTCCGCGAGATAGATGCCTGACTGGCTTTCATCCGGAGCGGGTACGCAGGTCGCGAGCAAGGCGATCTCGTGATGCGCGAGCGCGCGTTCGGCCGCCAGTGCGTGCGTCGGTGCGGAGATCGCGTGATATCCGAAGCTTTCCAGCAGCTCGCACAGAACGTGTGCCAGCTCACCCGACTCGATGACGATGGCGATTCCATTTCTACGGAAATTGCCCACAAGATTCTCCGATGCGTGCAGGGCTTGCGCGGTTTCGCCAGTTTACCAGCACACGGCGGGCGTCTTTGAACCCCGGCGCCTCGGTGAAGTCTGGCGGCGTCCCGGTCATTCCGAGACAGCGCGGCTGCGTCGACACTTCGTGCCGGTCGCAGCGAATAGGCGTTGCGCCATCACCCACAGGAAATCGTCATGCCCCTGATCAATGTCAAGCTCATCGAAGGCGTCTTCAACGACAAGCAGAAGGCGCAGATTGCCGAACGGCTCACCGATGCCATGGTCGCCATCGAAGGCGAAAGCCTGCGCCCGGTCACCTGGGTCGTGGTCGAGGAGGTCAAGAGTGGCCACTGGGCCATTGGCGGCAAGCCGCTCGCCACCGAGGATGTGCTGGCGCTGCAGCTCGGACGCGCGGCGGCCTGATCATCCGCGCCGCAGGCCGCGGTCCGTCAGCGGGCCGCGGCCTGCGGGTTGTCTGTGCTATCGGCGGATTGCCGGCGCCAGGCGGCGGGTGGCGCGCCGTATTCGCGCTTGAACGCGCGGGTGAACGCGCCTTCCGAACCGTAGCCGGCGGCCTCGGCCACGCTGGCCACGGTGGCGCGCGTGCCGAGCAGCGCCTGCGCCGCGCGCGCCAGACGATAGCGGATCAGGTATTGCATCGGCGGCTCGCCCATCAGCTTGACGAAGCGCTCGGCCAGCACGGATCGCGACGACGCCACCTCGCGCGCCAGCGTTTCCACCGTCCATGCATGCGCCGACTGCGTGTGGATCAGTGCCAGCGCACGACCCACCAGCGGATCGCGCAGGCCGGCGAGCCAGCCGGTCGCATCGGGCGGCAGGCTTTCGGCATGGCGCCGCAGCGCTTCGGCGAATAGCAGCTCCGACAACTTTGCCCGGATCGACTCCGCGCCGGCGTGTCCCGCGATCGACTCGCGCACGCCCAGCCGCAACAGGTCGAGCAGCCACGTGCTCCCCGCATCGCCGCCGAGTCGCACGCGCAGCATCTGCGGCAAGGCGGACAGCAAGGGCAGCGACATGCGGCGGTTGCACGCCAGGTAGCCGCAGACGAAACGCGTGGCGTCACCACCGCCGCCATGCCGCAGCTGGATCAGTTCATCCACCGGTGCCGGCGGCGTGATCAGGGTCGCATCGATGGCCGGCAGCCCAAGGTCGCTTCCCAGCAGATGTCGATGGTCGTGCGCGAACACGATCAGGTCGCCGACCTGCAGATCGAGCGTGTCGTCCCCGTCCACCAGCCGGGCGTGGCAGCAGCCTTCGACCAGGCAGTGGAAGAAGATGACGTGATCGGCGCGCACCGTGTCACGCGGCAGGCCGTACTGCGCCTGCACGCACCACGGCGCGGTGAACTCGGCGTTGAGGTAGACGGCGCCGTCGAGTCGGATGGTCTTGAGGACTTCCGATAGCGAGTCCACGTTGAGGCTCCGGTGACGAGTGGATCATGGCTCGGGAGAGATAGTGCGCGCAGCGGAGCCATCAGTGAAGCCGTCAGACGCGCGTTGTCACGACCATCCGCCGGCGGGTTCTTGGATTCATCGCTGTGGCACCGGTGACTTCGCAGGCACCGGCGCGCGTGCTGTTCAGCCCAGCAAGGCCAGCAAGGCTTGGGCCGCCGCTTCGGAAGAAGCCGGGTTCTGCCCGGTCACCAGCTTGCCGTCGGTGATGGCGTAGGACTGCCAGTCATCCTTCTTCGAATACACGCCACCGTTCTGCTTGAGCATGTCCTCGACCAGGAACGGCACCACCTTGGTGAGCCCGACCGCGGCCTCTTCGGTGTTGGTGAAGCCGGTGACGGATTTGCCCTTGACCAGCGGCGTGCCGTCGCCAGTCCTGGCGTGTCGAAATACGCCCGGCGCATGACACACCGCGCCCAGCGGCTTGCCGGCTGCCCAGGTGGCTTCGATCAGGCGGATCGAATCGCGATCCTCGGCCAGATCCCACAGCGGGCCATGCCCGCCGGGATAGAACACCGCGTCGTAGTCGCCATCGACGACATCGGCCAGCCTGTGCGTCGACGCGAGTGCGGCGATTGCCTCAGCATCCTTGCGAAAACGTTCGGTGTTGGCGGTCTGTGCGTCCGGCTCGTCGCTCTTGGGATCGAGCGGCGGTTGACCGCCTTTCGGCGAGGCCAGCACGACTTGCGCACCGGCGTCCTTGAACACGTACCAGGGCCCGGCGAATTCCTCCAGCCAGAAACCGGTTTTCTTGCCGGTATCGCCGAGCTGGTCATGCGAGGTCAGCACCATCAGGATCTTCATGCGTACAGTCCGTGGAAGAAGGGGAAAGCACGTTAGCGCGCACCGCGCTAACCGTGCGTGATGCCGGGCCGGGCACGCAGGCGGAACGCATGGATGGGTGGCTCAGCCGCGCGTCAGCCGTCCACCGGTTGCCACACGCGTGCCGTGCGTTCGTAACGCGCCAGCGCGACCGCCGTGAAGGCGCCGGCTTCGGCCTGCCATTCGAAGCGCTCGATCTCGATGTAGGGCCGCTCGATGCGCGGCAGCTCGATGTAGGGCCGCTCGATGCGCGGCCGCTCGATGCGGATCACATTGAACGAGTTCGATTCGCCGCGGCCGCGGGTCGAGGTGGCGGTGCCGGCCTGCACCACGAGGGCCGCGTAGCCTTCGGTCGGGTAGCGCGCGGCGGTGTTGCCGGTCTGGCTGATGTGCAGATGACCGGCGAGCAGCAGGTCGACGCCGCTGCGGGCGAACACGCCCATCGCCAGCGGGGCGCGGCCGACCAGATCGCGCGTGTCGGCGGCGTCGGGCAGGTCGAACGGATGATGGCTGACGACGATCCGCACCAGCCCCGCCGGCATCGCGTCGAACGCGGCCCGCACGTGTTCGATCTGGCGCTCATTGATGCGTCCGTTCTTGAACGTCAGCGAACGTGAGGTGTCGATGCCGATGACGCCGATTTCCGCGTCGACGTAGCTCGGCTGCGGATCATCGGTAATGATGCGGCGAAACTTTTCCAGCGGGCGCACGAAGCGGCTGAACACGTCGTGCAGCGGTACGTCGTGGTTGCCGGGAACCACGATCTGCGGCTGCGGCAGGCTGTCCAGGAAGTGGCGGGCCTGCTCGAACTGCGCGGCGCGCGCGCGCTGGGTCAGGTCGCCGGATACAACGACCAGATCAGGCGCCAGTTGTCGGGCGAAGGCGCGCAGCGGATCGAGCAGGCTCGCGTCGACGCGGCCGAAGTGCAGATCGGAGACATGCAGCAGGGTACGCATCAGCTCGTAGCTCCGGCAGGGTCGGACGGCACCAGCACGCGCAACGCGCCGGGGCGGCTGCGATAGTGCAGCGGCATGTCGAGCATGTTGACCTCGCCATCGGTGGCCACCAGCAGCCGCCGCCGGCGGGTGTCGATCACGATGTCGCGGGCGATCACGGTATCGAAGTCATGGCCGACGCGCAGACGTCCGAACAGCGCCTGCAAGGCGAGCCGCAACACGCCCAGCCGACCGGCGCGGCGAGCGGTGTAGAGGCTGAGCTGGCCGGCCTGCATGCTTTTGCGCTCGCCCACATCAAAGCCTTCCACGACGTACTCGTTGTTGCCGATGAAGGCGAACGGCGTGCGGTAGCGTCGCTCTTCGGTGTCGGATGCCATGCGCACGCTCAGCGTCGATCCACGGCGCAGCACCAGCCACGTCGCCGCGGCCAGGCCGATCGATTTGCCGAATCCCAGCCGCTCGCGCAGGCGCACGATGTCCGGGTAGATGCCGAGACTGGAATTGTTGATGAAGATGCGACCGTTCACCTCGGCCACGTCGACCCGTTTCACGTGGCCGGCGACGATGGTGCGCACCGCCCCGGCCAGGTCGAGTGGAATGTTCTGGTCCTTGGCAAAGTGGTTGAGCGTGCCCAGCGGCAATACGCCGAGCGTGGCATCGGTGCCAACGAGGGCCGCCGCTGCCGTGCTCAGCGTGCCATCGCCGCCACCGATGACGATCACGCGGGCACCGCCGCGGGCCGCGCGCTCAATGGCGGGCCCGATCGCGTCCGGTTCGACGCAAGTCACCCGCGACGTCCGGCCGGCCACCCGGAATTCGGCCTCGATGGCGGCCACTGTGCTTCCGTCATGCCCGCAGCCGGATGCGCTGTTGAGCAGGACGACGATATCGTCGGCGGTGACCGGCGCGGTCATCGCATGCTCTCGCGGCGCGCAGCGGCCCGTCCGCGCCAGACATGCATGCCGAGCAGGCACAGCCCCAGCCACGCAAAGCTTTCGAAGAAGGCAGCGAGCACGTCGCTGAAGAAATGGGCGCCCAGGTACATGCGGCTGGCCGCCACCAGGATGACCATCAGCAGCGCGCCGATGAAGATGACGACATGCCCGGCCAGCGAACGCGTGTGACTGATCAGCAACGCGGCCACGAAACCGTAGAACAGCGTGCTGCCCGCCACATGGCCGCTGGGAAAACTGTAGCTGGTGAGGGTCACGATCGGATCGATGAAATGCGGGCGCACGCGATGGAACACGAATTTAAGCAGGGTGTTGAGCACGATCCCGCCGGGGACCACCAGCAACAGGCACAGCAGCCAGTCACGCTGGCCTCGCCATTTCAGGTAGATCGCCAGCAGCACGGTGAGGATGCTCATCGACAGCATGTCATGCAGCGTCGACACCGCCAGCATCACCCGCGTCATCGACGCCGTCGCATGCGCGTGCAGCCAGTTGGCCAGCTGCAGATCCACGATGGTGATGTGATCGGCCGTCTGGACGTCCTCGGCAAGATCGGAAAAGACTCCGATCGCGCCGAAGATCAGCAGTGCGGCCAGCGTCAGCGGCCATGCGGGATGGTTCCTGGCGGCAAGCCCGATGTCGATGAGCTTGCGAAGCCTCGGCTCCCGTCTGCCCGTCGGCATGTTGCTCGTGTGCATCAGCGCTCTCAGCGGTCAGGAAATTCAATGGCTCGAACTCGCCCGCCTTTCAGGTGCGGCCTTCATTCGATCGATAATGCAGTATCGCTATCCGACAGGCTATGGATCGTGATGATGCGCCGGCGCGAGTCTTGGGTTTTCGGGGCGCACTTGTCCACGCGTCTGCGCCATCTTGTTTTCGCAGCAAGTGGATCCGGGCGGCGTTGCCGTTGGTTGCCCGGCTAGTTGCCCTGCAGGAAATCGGGAACCGGCCTGGCGTTGGCACGTAGATAGTCGATCAACGGCGTCACGGCCGTGCGCACGGCGGGGCGCGATGACATGCGCTGCCGCCATTGCAGCAGTTGCGGCGTCGAGCCAGTCATCGGCGCGCCCATGCGTTCGGCGAACAGCTGGGCCATGTAGAAGGCAATGTCGACGTACGAGAGTGCACCGCACAGAAAGAGCTGATCGCCCAGCAATTGTTCCATCGCGGTGCAGTAGTGAGCGATGGCGTCACGCGCCGCGATGGCCGCGGGTTCGCCCGGAGCGTCCTGCAAGCCCATCAGCCGGACCACCTGCGGGAAGAACACTTCGTCGGACTGCAATTCCAGGTTGCGTGCCCGCGCCCGAGCCCGCACATCGGCAGGCCACAATGGCGGCTGCGGCTGCAGATCCTCGAAGTATTCGAAGATCTGCGTCGAGTCGAACAGCACCAGGTCGCCGTCGGTCAACACGGGCACCTGCGCCTTGGGGTTCAGGCGCAGCACATCGGGATGCTTGGGTTGGTAGCCAGTGCGTTCATTGAACTGAACCATCACCACATCGCAGTGAAGTCCTTTTTCCAGCGCCGCGATCCATGCCTTGGCGCCGAACATGCTGAGTGGTCCGGTGTACAGATGCATGTCGAGTTACTCCTGAGTACGAGCTGCTGAAGAAACGTGTGCTGCCGCTGACGGGCGAGTTTCAAGAGCGGCAACAAGGGCGGATTCGAGGTCAGCTTGCGAGCAGCGGATCGCGCTGCTGGAGAAAGGCCAGCGCTTCACGGCAGGGCGCGTCGACCTTCAAGGTGAGCAGGGCGTCGGCGCGGGTGCGACCGAGCGTCACCGCGGCCACCGGCTTGCCGGCGCGCGCTGCGGCATCGACGAAGCGGTAGCCGGAATAGACCATCAGCGATGAGCCGACCACCAGCACCGCGTCGGCGGATCGCCAGGCGCGGGTCGCGGCCTCCACGCGTTCGCGCGGCACGTTCTCGCCGAAGAACACCACGTCGGGCTTCACGATGCCGCCGCAATGCGGGCAGGGCGGCACGTCGAAACGTGCAAAGTCCTGGTCTTCCAGGTCGGCATCGCCATCCGGTGCGTCGGCGGCGTCGAGGCGCGCCCAAGCGGGATTGCGTTCGAGCAGCAGGCGCTGGAACGCAGGCCGGGCCAGCCGCCAGTCGCAGCCCATGCAGCGCACTTCATCGAGACGGCCGTGCAGGTCGATCACCTGCGCGCTGCCGGCTCGCTGGTGCAGACGATCCACGTTCTGCGTTACCAGCAGCTCGACTTGTCCGCGCTGCTCCAGCTCAGCCAGCGCGTGGTGTGTGGCATTGGGCAGCGCGCTGCCGAAGCGCCGCCAGCCGACCATGCTGCGCGCCCAGTAACGCTGGCGCGTGGCCGGCTCGTGCATGAACACGCCGTAGTTGACCGGCGGCGCGCGCTTCCATTGGCCGTCGCGATCGCGATAGTCGGGGATGCCCGAATCGGTACTGCAGCCGGCGCCTGTCAGCACGAACAGGCGCGGGTGCGTTTCGATGAAGTGCTGCAGTGGAGTCATCGGTCACCTTGCAGTTTGCGACGGGCGGATTAGCAAGCGCGATGCGCCGGCTCTACGCGCGCCGCGGCAGTTTCCATTCCGGCCGGATGAAGTGGCAGGTATAGCCGCTGGGGTAGTGCTGCAGATAGTCCTGGTGCTCGGGTTCGGCGTCCCAGAAATCACCTGCCGGCGCCAGCTCTGTCACCGCCTTGCCCGGCCACAGGCCGGAGGCATCCACATCGGCGAGGGTGTCCTCGGCCACCTGCTGCTGGGCGTCGCTGGTGTAGAAAATGGCCGAGCGGTAGCTGGCGCCGCGATCGTTGCCCTGACGGTTGGGCGTGCTCGGGTCGTGGATCTGGAAGAAGAATTCCAGCAGGGTGCGATAGCTGATGACCTGCGGGTCAAACGTGATCTCGATCGCCTCGGCATGCGTGCCGTGGTGGCGATACGTGGCATCGGGTACGTCGCCGCCGGAATAGCCCACGCGGGTGGAAACCACGCCGGGCTGCTGGCGGATCAAATCCTGCATGCCCCAGAAGCAGCCGCCGGCGAGAATGGCGCGTTCGGTCGTTGCGGTCATGGGAGTCTCCGTAGGGAAGTGGCCTGGCCTGAAGATGGGGGCGCTGCGTGCGTTTGTCGAGGCGTGCGCACGTCTTTTGTGCTGCGCTTTCTGCCATCACCGTTCGAAGCCCGCAGAGGCAACTGTTGACGGCCACGCAGGCCGGCGGGAGACTCCGGCGATGCCAGGTACCTGACCACGCACAAGTGAGGCCATGTCCAGCTCGGCGCGCGCAGCGAAGGGCCGCAGATCATCTATTCCAGGGGAGCGCGCCATGACTGCAAGAAAGTTCTTACTCCTGCTCGCCGTCGTGCTGACGGTCGGCCTTGGTGCTTCGGGTTCGGCCACGGCAGCGACGGCCAACGACACAGTGGCGATCCGGCAGGTGATGGATCAGCAGCAAGCCGCGTGGAACCGCGGCGATGTCGAGGGTTTCATGCGCGGTTACAAGGATGCGCCCGACACCACCTTCGTCGGCAGCAGCGTGCGCAAGGGCTACCGCGCGATTCTGGACAGCTATCGCAAGCACTACGCCAGCAAGGCGCAGATGGGTCGGCTCACGTTTTCCGACTTCGACGTGCGCCTGTTGCCCGGCGCGCGCGGCGAGGTGCGCTATGCGGTCGTGACCGGCCGCTTCCATCTCGACCGCACCACCCACGGCGAAGCCAGCAAGGACGATGGCGTGTTCTCGCTGCTGTGGGAGAAAACGGTCGAGGGCTGGAAGATCATCCTGGATCACACCAGCTGACGCGACGCAGGTCGACAGCCAAAGACGCAACAGTCGTGAAGGGAGAACAGGCGTATGGGCAAGGGACGGCTGGAAGCATTCAGCGATGGCGTCATCGCAATCATCATCACCATCATGGTGCTGGAGCTGAAAGTGCCGGGCGGACACTCGCTCGCAGCGCTGGCGCCGCTCGCGCCGGTGCTGCTCTGCTACGTGCTGAGCTTCATTTACGTCGGCATCTACTGGAACAATCACCACCACATGCTTTCCACCATTCACAGGGTATCGGGTGGCGCGCTGTGGGCCAACCTGCACCTGCTTTTCTGGCTGTCGCTGTTTCCGTTCACTACGGCGTGGATGGGCGAAAACCATTTCGCCGCGTCGCCGACGGCCGTCTACGGCGTGGTGCTGCTCATGGCCGCGCTGGCTTACTGGATACTCCAGCAAGCGCTCATCGCTGCGGAAGGTTCCGGCTCGGTACTCCGGCGTGCGATCGGGTCGGACTGGAAGGGCAAACTCTCGCCCGTGCTTTACCTGACCGGCATCGCGCTGACGTTCTGGCAGCCCTGGGCCGCGCAGTTGCTGTACGCGTTGGCGGCGCTGCTGTGGTTGATCCCCGACCGGCGCATCGAAGCGGCCAGCGAACGCTGAATCAGCGCAGTCGGCGTGCGGATAGTGGCGGCTGTTTCCGCTTTCCCGCCTCCGGATTTGCCAGACAACGCTGAAGCTGTGCGGGCTGTTTTTCCTCGGCCGAAATGCACGGGATTGTTCGGCGTGAGCGCGGGGTTTCGGGCGCTGCGGCTGGCGTCGCGCCGAGGACTGCAAACATCGGGAGTGCCTGCTGTCCGCCGGTGTCCGGACAACATCGCGATCGTCCGCGGACACCTTGCGCGCGCCCGGGACATCGGAAGAAAACCGCGTAGCCATGCGGTTTGTCGGCTCTTCGCAGGGTTGGCACGAGGTTTGCGACTCCTGTCTCGAAAGCTGCATACCCCACGCAAGGAGAACGGCCATGAAATTCGAGACCCTGATGTTGCACGCCCTGTTTGGTGCCAGCCTGCTGGTTTGCGTGCTGGTGCTGGGCGCCATGCTCAACCCGCATACAACAAGCGTGGCCACCAGCCATGCGCCGGTGGCAGCGGCGGTGAGTTCAGCAGGTTGATGCGATCGAACGGGTCGACGGCCGCGCGTCGATGCGGCTGTCGACAGCTGGAAAGCCGCGGGTCCGGGTTGGATCAGGCGGTCCTCGCCATCAGACGCGGTTTCGGTAGCTCCGTCGAAACGCCGCCCCGGGATTGCCTCAATTCGCGCGGCGAATCGCCTGTCCTGGCGGATAAGTTGAGGCGGATCGCGCCTGCCGCGCACCGCACTTCTCCACTGCCAAAGGTGATTCCATGGACCGCCGCAACCTGCTGAAAGGTGTCTTGCTGGGTGCTTCGACACTCGCCCTGCGTCCCACATGGGCGCTTGCCGACGGAGCCGCTGCCCGGCTGGCTGCGCTGGAACGGCGGCACGGAGGACGGCTGGGTGTGGCCGTGCTCGATACCGGCAGCGGGCGACACCTCGCGCATCGCGGCGACGAGCGCTTTCTGATGTGCAGCACGTTCAAGCTGCTGGCGGTGGCCGCGGTGCTGGCGCGCGTCGATCGCGGCAAGGAGCAGCTGGACCGACGCATCGTGTTCGGCCAGGAGGCCGTGCTTTCGTACGCGCCCGTGACGCGCCTGCACGTCGGTGCGCCCGGCATGAGCGTGGCCGAGCTGTGTCAGGCGGCGATCACGTTGAGCGACAACACCGCAGCCAATTTGCTGCTGACCAGCCTGGACGGCCCGGCCGCGATAACCACCTTTGCACGCGGCCTGGGCGATCCGATCACCCGGCTCGATCGCACCGAGCCCGAACTTAACCTGGCCAGCCCGGGCGATGTGCGCGACACCACCACGCCGGCTGCCATGCTGGCGACGATGCAGCGGTTGCTGCTGGGTCGCGCGCTTTCGGAAAGCTCGCGCGGGCAACTGCTCGTGTGGCTGCGCGCCTGCACCACCGGCGCCGACCGGCTGCGTGCCGGCGTTCCCGCTGGCTGGACGGTGGGCGACAAGACCGGCAGCGGCAGTCAGGGCCAGACCAACGATGTCGCCATCCTCTGGCCAGCGCAGCGCAAACCGCTGCTGGTGACCGCGTACTACGCCGATTCGCCGGCCGATGCTGCCGGTCGAAATGCGGTCCTCGCCGAGGTCGGGCGCATCGCGGCCTCGATCTGAGTGCACCTCACGGAAGCGGGCTGGCCTGTCCGACCGTCGCCGCTACTCAATCGTGACCATCGTGCTGGCCCGCGTTCATCCTCGCGCGACGCCATGCCATCAGCGGCGGGGCGGTGATGTCGTGCACCAGGATGCTCAGCACCACGATGGTGATGGCGATTGTGCGGCCAGCATCGATTGATGTTCGTCCAGGCCATGGGTGAGTGCATACGCCAGATAGTTGAGCGTGCCGATGCCGCGGATGCCGATCCAGCCGATCAGCAGGCGCCGTCGCAGCGGCACCCTGGAGCCGAGCATGGCGATCCACACGGACAGCAGCATCGACCCGGTTCACACCGGCGGGTCGATGCAAGTGAGCATCGCGTTCGCCGAGGGACGTGCGTAGGACTATCCGTATTCGATTCGGTGCAGGGCTCGATCCGCGACGAGGTATTCAGCCGGCGTGGCGGCATGTACTTCGGCGTCGCCCATCTGTTGGGCTACCCGGCGAGCTATCCGCAGCCGGTCTACCGCTTCGCTGACTTCAACGCCGGCTTGTACGCCAGCTGCAACGCCGCGTTCCAGCATGCGCTTGGCGTGGCGTCGGGAGTTCCGCTGGCACTGGACGGCGACTTGCTCAGACCTGATGCGGGCTTCGGCGATCCACCTGGTGCGACGGAACTGGCTGCGCCTTCGCTGGCGACACGGCTGGATATGAGCGATTCGGCGATACATCGTGTGCTGGAGCAGGGCGACCGCCAGGATTTCGCGGACACGAAACGCTACGCCCGGGTATTCATGCTGGCCGAACAGATCGAAGGCAAGCCCCTGCCGCGCGCGGTGCTGCCGGGTATCACGCTGAAGAGTCCGAAGATCACCCGCAAGCTCACCACCGCGTGGTTCGCCAAACGCGTGGACGAGCGCTGACAGCGCTGCATGGATCGGGGCGGATGAGCGGCCCGGCGGATGATGTCGCGAGGTAGGCTTGACATGTAACGAGTGTTACATGTAACGTTTGTTACATGAAAAGTCGAAAGGAAATTCTGATTGACGAGCTGGTCGGCTATCTGCTCGGGCATGGCTTGTCCGATCTCTCGCTGAGGCCGCTCGCCGAGGCTCTGGGCACCAGCGCACGCCTGCTCATTTACCACTTCGGCTCGAAGGAGGGGCTGCTGACCGAAGTGCTCGACAGCATGCAGACGCGGCTGCGGCAATCCTTCAGCAGTCTGGTCGAGCAGCGGGCGGACCCGTCGGAGCGGCCGTTGAAACTGTTCTGGGACTGGGCGATCGCGCGCAAAAATTATCCGCACCTGAAGCTGCTCTACGAGTTGCAGATTCTCGCGGTGCAGAACCCTGTCGCCTATGGTCAGTACCTGCAGCGCAATAACTCGAACTGGTCGGTGCTGATCGGCACCTCGCTGCCCGAAGCCGAGCGAACCCCGGCGATGGTGACCTTGCTAGGGGCCGTGTTCGATGGCTTGTTCCTGGAACTGATGAGCACCGGGGACAGGAAGCGAACCACCCAGGCCGTCCTGCAATTCATCCGGCTGGTCGACGAGGCGCGCGAAGCGCGGCCGGTCGTGCAGAGGAAAACCGCGAAGGCATCGAACACGGGGCCAAGGTGAATTCATGTCAATGACCGCTGCACAGGCTATATCCCATCGCAGGAAACCATGGCTGCTCAGCATCCTGGGGCTGCTGCTGGCCTTGGGTTGCATCAGCCTTCCGTTCGGAACATGGGATCACGCGCTTGCCGGCGTCGGTCACATGGCGGCCAATGAGCTGGTCTACTGGGGGCTGGTCGCCGCGATCCTGTTGTATGTGAGCAGGATTGAACGTCGTCCGCTGGCTTCCATCGGACTCCGCACGCCGGGCAGCAGGGACATCATCGTGGCGGTGGCAACAGGCGTGCTGATGGTCGTCATGCTGGGGGTGATGTATCTCGTCGTGTTTCCCGCAATGCACTGGGACGAGACGCAGCAGATCCAGACCTTGACGGCGGTGCCGTTCTGGCTTCGATTCATTTCAGTCGTGCGCGCTGCGGTTTCCGAAGAAGTGCTCTTCCGCGGGTATGCGCTCGAACGAGTGCAGGAGTTGACCGGAAGCCGAAGTGCCGCGGGCGTATTCACCTGGGCCATCTTTACGCTCGAGCATCTCGGCTACTGGGGCTGGCACCATCTGCTGATCGCGGGAACGGCGGGCGCCCTGCTCACGTTGCTCTACCTGTGGCGACGCAATCTGTGGGCCAACATGCTGGCGCATTTCATGGTGGACGCCGTCGGCTTCCTGTTGGGATGAGCGAGGCGGGAAAGTCCGCAGGCTTTGCCTTGTGTGTTCGATTTCCATGCCATCGACCTGGTCCCTGTCGCCCGGCATCCGCCTTGAATACCTGTTGCCGCTTGCGCGATGGCGCCGCTTGCGACATCAATCGCCATGATCGTGCTGGCGCGCGTTCATCCTTGCGCGCCGCCATGCCATCAGCGGCGGGGCGGTGATGCCGTGCACCAGGATGCTCAGCACCACGATGGTGATGGCGAGCTGCGCGGCCAGCATCGATTGATGTTCGTTCAGACCATGGGTGAGCGCATACGCCAGATAGTTGAGTGTGCCGATGCCGCGGATGCCGATCCAGCCGATCAGCAGGCGCCGTGGCAGCGGCGCCTTGGAGCCGAGCATGGCGATCCACACGGACAGCGGCCGGATCAGCACGAACAGCAGCGCGGCCATGATCACGCCGGTGCTGCTCCAGTAACGCGCGCACGCCACGCCAGCCAGTGCCACCAGCGCGGAGGCGATGAGCCGCTCCAGCGTGTCACCGAACGACAGCGCATCGGAAACCACCAGCCCCACCGACGTGGCGGGGTGGTCGGCATCGTGGTGGTCGCGCCGATTGGGATTGACCAGCACCTCGGCCGGCGGGTGCGCTGCCAGGGTCTCGTTTGCCGCGTTCGCGTCGGTGACGTGCGGATGTGGATGGCGCGCGACCACGGAAAGCTCGGCGCTGCGCAGGCCCAGGCCCGCGGCAAACGCGGCAAGGAATCCGGACGCGGACAGCGCCTCGGCGCCGACGTAGGCCAGCGCCATCAGCGCCAGCGCGAGGAAGTCACTCGGCGTGATGTCTTTCGACGCGGTCTTGAGCCAGGTGCCCAGCAAGCCGACCAGCCAGCCCAGCCCGAAACCCAGCGCCGCGCCGGCCGCGATGGACCACACCACCCCGACCAGCAGCCAGTGCATTGTCGCGGCGGTGTCGAGCGGGCCGGGCGACGCCATCAGCAGCAGGGCAAGCATCAGGAACGGCAGCGCGGAGCCGTCGTTCAGTCCCGCCTCGGCGGACAACGCCACGCGCATCTGATCGGCGTCGCGCGCATCATCCACCGCGACGATGCTGGCGAGCACCGGATCGGTCGGCGCAATCAACGCGGCGATCAGCAGCGACATGCCCCACGGCAGGCCCAGCCACAGGTGGGCGACGATGCTGACGCCGGCCACGGTCAGCAGCATGGCGGGGAACGCGAGGCGCACCGCATCCAGCCATGCAGTATCGCGAAAGCCCAGCCGCAGCTTGAGGCCGGTGAGGAACAACGAAACCACCAGCGCCATCTCGGTCAGGTTGGCCAGCCAGCGGCTATTGCCGCGAAGGTCGAGGTGCACCAGATCCAGCCCCCACGGCCCCACGGCGATGCCGGCGACCAGGTAGATGGCGAAGTTGGTGATCGGGAAACCGCGTATCCACCCGGACAACAGGGATGTCAGCAGCAGCAAGCCACCGATGGCACCGATCCAGGCAAGGGATTCCATGAGTCAGCCATGTCCTCGATTCGTGGGTCTGGCGCGCGTCGATGCTGCGGGCGGCCAAACGGCGGCGTGGCCGTACCGCATCGCCTGCCACGCGCACGCCACAGTGAGCCGGCGCGGGTGAACGTCAGGTCGAGCCGGAAAACCGCCAAGCGCATCCCGCCCAGCCCGCGTTTCCACCAGCATCACGCCACGGGCGCTAGCTTGCGATGGGTGGCGCAGCGTATGTCGCTGCGCCGACCACCGAGGAGTTCACGATGGACAAGATTCCCAATGGCGCATGGGTCGTGGTGGCCGATGGCACCAAGGCACGCATCCTGTGCAACGTCGGCAAGGGTACCCAGCTGTCGCTGAAGCAGCTGCAGCTGGTAGAGCCGACCGACCTCGATGACGACGGTCCGGCCGGGCGGCAGCCGCCGGAGTCCAGCACCGCGCAGATCGACGAAGCCACCTTTGCCAAGCAGCTGGCGCATCGCCTGAACGCCGCGGCCTTGAAGAACGAATTTGCCCACCTCGTGCTGATGGCTGACCCGCAAACGCTGGGGCAGATGCGCCCGCTGCTGCATGCGGAAACCAGCCGGCGACTGCTCGGCGAATGCGCCAAGACGCTGACCCGCGCGCCGCTGGAAGACATCGAGCGCACGCTGAAGGCGATGGCTTGAAGGATCGCCGACAACAGCCACGACCAGCGCGACGGTCGAGGGCGATGCACACCTTCCCGAAATACGCCGCCGCAGCCTGAGCCGATGTCACCTTGAACGATGCAGGAGCGGGCCAGGCCTCATCCAGGATCCTCATGCGCCATCGTGTCGTCGCCGTGCTGCTCGTCATACCCGTTCTGCTGGCGGGCTGCGCGAGCCAGCGTACGCAGGAAGTGCCGCCACGCCGACCGGCTGAAGTGCGCGCGGAGATCATGCGGCTGATGCCGGCCGGTGCAAGCGATCGCGATGGTTGGGCGACCGACATCCAGGCGGCGTTTGCCGCACAGCAGATCGCGCCAAGCACATCGAACCTGTGCTCGGTGCTGGCGGTGGCCGAGCAGGAATCGACGTTCCAGGTCGACCCGGTGGTGCCGGGGCTGGCGAAGATCGCGCGGCAGGAGATCGACCGCCGCGCCGCCGCGAAACATGTGCCGGGCTTCCTGGTGGATGCCGCGCTGTGGCTGAAATCGCCCGATGGCCGGCGCTACAGCGAACGGCTGCAGGCTGTGCGCACGGAGAAGCAGCTCAGTGAGATCTTCCAGGATTTCATCGGCATGGTGCCGCTGGGCAAGCGTCTGTTCGGCGACTTCAATCCGGTGCATACCGGCGGGCCGATGCAGGTGAGCATATCGTTCGCCGAAGCGCATGCGCGGGACTATCCGTATCCGGTCGATGGCTCGATCCGCCACGAGGTGTTCAGCCGGCGTGGTGGCATGTACTTCGGCGTCATGCACCTGCTGGGCTATCCGGCGAATTACGCGCAGCCGCTATACCGCTTCGCCGACTTCAACGCCGGCTGGTATGCCAGCCGCAATGCCGCGTTCCAGCACGCGGTGAGCCTGGCTTCGGGTATCCCGCTGACGCTGGACGGCGATCTGGTCCCACCCGATGCGGGCATTGGCGATCCTCCCGGCGCGACCGAACTCGCCGTGCGTTCACTCGCTACCCGGCTGGACATGAGCGAATCGGCGATCCATCGCGCGCTGGCGCAGGGCGACAGTGGTGATTTCGCCGACAGCAGACTTTACGCCAACGTTTTCGCGCGGGCCGAAAGGATCGAGCGCAAACCACTGCCGCGTGCGGTGCTGCCGGGCATCACGCTGCACAGTCCGAAGATCACCCGCAAGCTCACCACGGCCTGGTTCGCCACGCGTGTCGAGCAGCGCTGGCAGGGATGCGTGCGGCGGGCAGCGGGAGGATGACGTCCGCGCCGATTCGGCCTGCGGCCTGCGCTCCGGGCGAATGGTAAAAATTTACGAAGCGGACGTGCAGACGACCATCACGCTTCCATCGCGCGTTCAGCCGTCCAGACTGAACTTGGCGTAAATGCAGTTACGCGAAAAACATACCTGAGTTCTTGGACTGTGCAGTTTGCCTGCGGCATGATCGGGAGGTGGCAACGCGCTTTCCCTGCTTGTTGCCACCGCATTCCGATCCGATAACGAGGAGAGCCCCATGCCTAAACGATTGCCCCAAGCCCTGTGTTTCGCTGTTGCCGTGGCAGCTGTAACTTCATTGGCGGGCTGCAGCAGTTACGTCAAGCGCACCGATTTCGATGCCGCCATCAGCAAGTTGCAGAGTACCGATGCGCAGATGCAACAGCAGATCGATTCGCTCACCGCCGACATGCGCCAGCACTTTTCGAAATACGACGCCACGCTGACCCAGATGCAGGGCCGCTTGCGCGTGGACACGGTCGCGCACTTCGATTTCAACAAGGCCGACTTGAACGAACAGGACAAGGCCATGCTGCAGGACTTCGCGCAGGTGATGCAGACGCATCACTCCGACGCGGTGGTCACCGTGGAGGGCTTTACCGATCCGGCCGGTGCGACCAGCTACAACCAACATCTCGGCAAGAAACGCGCGGAGGCGGTGCGTGACTATCTGGTCTCCACCGGC
>JBEPVP010000005.1:0-39145 GCA_041690935.1 Rhodanobacter sp. | reverse complement strand
TCCACTACACCGGCAGCCCGAACAAACTCACCAGCGGCCGTGATGTCCCGCGCGAGGTCGGCAAACGGCTGGAGAAGGCCGGCTTCAAGACGCAACTGGCGCTGGATGGCGTGCTCGCGCTACGGCGTTAAGCCGCGCCATGAGATCGAACCGACGGTTGCCGCTTCTACGTGCCGGTTGACCCAGGTGCGGCATGAGCATGCCGCACCTGGGTTCCAGACTTGCCACCTTTTCCTCGTTTCGGGAACTCGGCAGGAATCGGAAAGCACGCTCCAACCTTTGTTTCGACGTTCAAAACCATCGAACCCGACTTATGGCGTTACCTTTCGTGGCGCCAGCCTTCAAGGTCGAACCGCAACACTTGGCCCATGCCCGGTGGCAAGCCGAACCCGACATTGGAGACATATAGCGCGCAGTCCGGCCCGAAGGTCATGGCGGTAGGAAACACCAGGCCGCTGATGATGGTCTTGCGTGCACCCGAGGGGTCGATGCGTACCACCTTGCCTGTGCCCGGCGTCGGGAACAGGTTGCCCTTGCCGGTGGTGTTCTCCAGCACATACATCCGCCCCCACTTGTCGAAGGTGATGCCGACCACCGTGGTCAACCGCCCCACCACCGGCCAGAGTTGCCTGTTCGAGGTGAGCTTGAGCACCTTGGAGGACCCGGACACAATCGGGAACGTGTTGAGGTTGCCGATGAAGAAATGGCCGTGATACGCCAGCGCAGTCGGCACGATGTGCCCTTGCGTGGCCGAGATATCCACGATGCGCCGGACCTTGCCGTATGGCGTGATTTTCACCAGTTCGCCGTGATTGGGCTCCACCGCGTAGAGATTGCCGCGCAGTGCCGCCATGGAATACCAAGTGCCGTCCGGTTCGAAATCGTCCTCTTCCGGGTTCTGCACGGGGTGATGTTTCTGGTACGCGCTGAGGTTGGCGATCCAGTGGATCGAGCCGTCATGGCCGATCCGCGCCACACCGTTGTATGTGCCGGCAACACCGTGCGAACAACCGGCTCCGGCGGTGACCGCGTACAAGGTATGGTCGAGGAAGGCGACATCCGCCACGCCCATGACCGCCGAACCCTGCGCCGGGTTGGTCTGGCTGGACGGGAACTGGTCGGTGACCGTTATCCGGTGGCTGTGATGGTCGATCCGGGAGATGCGCCCGCCCGTGCGGCTACCCGTGTACGGGCCCGGGCCGGCGGCCCCACCCGGCACCTGCTTGCATTGCATCGCCGTGGTCGCGAGGGTACCGCCACTCCCACCTTCGGCGACGTACAGATAGCCGTCGGGACCGAACTTCAGCCCGCGCGGATTGTTCAGTCCGGCGCCATAGATCGATACCTTGACCGGATAACCGGTATGGGTCTGGACCAGACTGGCGATGTCCTGCGCGTTGAGAGGTGCGTTGCCGCTCGCGGCCATGGCATCTGGCAGCACGGCGAGAGTGATGGCAAACGCGAGCGCGCTGGCCAGGAGTCGTTTACGCGTCATGGGGAGTCCCTCAAGGAGATGAGCGACAGAATCGGCGGTGCCGCGTTCGCCTGGCATGTCTGAATCGTCGGCTCGCTGGCCGGCGATCGGACAGAACCGACCTGCTCCAGCGAGGCCTGCGATACGAGAAATCGAACTCGGACGCTGCCACACAGGCCGCGCGCAAAAGCGCACGATCAATGGTGCAATCAGGTCAAAACAAACTCGCGTTTGGGACGCGTTGCGTGTCCCGATTGCCAAAGTTGATTTACCGCGCGCCCCGCCTCCGGGCGGCGATTGTACTCAGGCGATGTAGCCCGTACGTGACGCGCTGCTTACCGTGATGTGAAGCCACCAAAGTCGCGTCACAGAGACCACATCATTCGGCTCGTGAATTCAGCTCGCCGACGCTTCGGTGGATGCGCTGCTGCACGACCGCCGCGCTTCGGCATCGCCGGGTGCACGAAGAAATGAACGCACGCGATTGACGTGGCATCGTTCGCGCGCGGAAGCGATCGCCGTGACGTGAAGGCCGTTCACATTGCATCACATTGTTAAATGTATGCTAAGCCCGGATGCATTGGCATCTTCCGCAACATGATGCGCATAGCCGGACTAGGCAGACTTCGGCGCTCTTCGCATCGCCCACCGACACAAACACGCACGATCGCACCACCGACCAGGGTCCGCCTGCGGTGGCATCGGTGGCGCATGTCCAGCCGCACCGGTCAATGCAGGAAACCACCTGCACGGAACATCGCGAATTACGGCGATGAAAATACCTTGCGCCACACGTTTACCTCCGGGGTGATGCGCCAAACGGGGACCGACGAGCGATCCCAGCACCTGCTGACCCAGTGGGCCAAGCACAGCCGCGAGCTTCGTTCGCAAATCCTGCAGGACTTTCCCGTGAAAAAAACTCTACTCATTCCCCTCCTTGGCTCAGCCATGGTGGCGTGGTTGCCCCTGAGCGTGGCCCGCGAAGTCGTCGTGCTGCCCGGCGTGGTCAGCCCGGTCGGCGTGGCCAGCGGCGTGGATACGCAAGGCCCCGGCCTGCTCACCGTCGGCAACCAGAACATCAATACCGGAAATGATGCCGGCGGTGCGATCACCACCGACGCGGCCAATACGGCGAGCATCCTGTTCAACAACAGCTCGACGGTCACCGGATTCGTCGGCGCGACGGGCACCAGCTTCCTCAACATCGCTGCCGGCAGCAACGCGAACACGGTCACCTTCAGTGGACCTGTCTACTCGACAACGTTCTCGGTGGCCGGCACCGGCACGGTCAATTTCAACGGTGGCTTTACCAGCAACACGGGATCGACGATGGACTTCGCCGGCGACGGCATCATCAACGTCGGCGCGGGCCAGACCGTCAAGGCTGCGATCACCAATTCGGCGGGCGCCGGCACCGGCACTCTGACACTCAACGGCAACAGCATCCTGGATGGCGCCGTGGGTGCCGCGAGCGGGCTCAAGCAGATCAACGTGGTCGGCGGCAATGCGCTGATCACCGGCCAGGCGAATGCCGCGGCCTACTCGCTCGATACCAACACGCTGCATGTGGCCGGTGCTTTCGCGATACCGGTCGCGGGCACCATCAACACCACGATCTTCAGCCCCTCGGCCTACGGCAAGATCGTGCCGGTCGGCGCGGCCACCATCGGCAATGCGTTGCAGGTCAACGTGACCGTCACCGGGCCGATTCCGGTCGGCAGCCAGTTCAACATCGTCGATGCCACCAGCGGCACCAATGGCAGCACCGTCACCGCGACCAGCAACACCACGCGCTACTCGTTCTCGGCGGCGCCGACCACGAACGGTCGGGTGCAGATCATCGCGACCCAGATCCCGCTGGCGGTTGTGGTTGCCCCGGTGGGGAATCCGACCGCGCCAATCATTGGCCCGGTTATCGACGCGCTGCCGCTGACGCCGGCCACTGCGCCGCTGTTGACCGCCATCACGTTGTTGCCGAACGCCGCTGCCGTCGCCGATGCACTGGCGCAACTGCAGCCGGGCGCAGCCAGCCTCGCTTCGCCGCAAGCGAGCTATCGCGTCACCCAGCAGTTCCAGGGAGCGTGGGCCGCGCACATGGAAGCGATCCCGCCGTGCGGCCAGAGCGACGAGTCCGACGAGCGGAACAGGCTGCGCCGTGACGATGCCGCCGCATGCCAGAACGACAAGCGGGATCCCCAGCTGTGGGGCGCCACGTACGGCCTTGCCGGCACGCAGCGCGGCGACAACGGCTACGAGGGTTATACCGACAACAGCTACGGCGCGATGCTCGGTCTCGATGTCCCGCTCAGCCAGGCGACCACCGCCGGTGTCGGCGTCAGGTACGCCCGCTCCACGCTCGATGGTCTTGCCTCGGAAAGTCGCGGCAACATCCGCTCGTGGCAGGCAACCGCCTATCTGGGCTATGCGCCCGGCCCGTGGTTCGTCAATGCCGCCCTGGTCTATGGGAAGGACGACTATTCAAGCTCGCGCCGGGTCCTGTTTCCGGGCGTCGACGAGACGGCCAGAGCCAACTACAGCGGTCATCAGTACACCGCGTTCGCAGCCACCGGCTACCACTTTTACGTCGGTGACGGGCGCAACGTGATTACGCCGACCGCCACGCTGCAATACACCCGCCTGAAAATCCCCGGTTACCGCGAGTTCGGCGGCAATGCCGTCAATCTCGATATCGCCGCGCAGAAATACGATTTCCTGCAGTCTGGTCTCGGCGTGAAACTCGCGCGCGACCTGGCCACCTCCGGCGCGCTGACCGTGCGCCCGGAAGTGCATGCGAACTGGCTGCATTCGTTCAAGGGCACGAACATGAGCCAGACCGCCGCGTTCGCCAGTGGCGGCCCGTCGTTCGCCGCCGTCGGCGTCAAGCCGGGGCGGGATCTTGCCGATCTGGGCGCCGGCCTGCTAATTGCCGGCAGCAACCGCTGGTCACTCGAAGGCACCTACGACTACCAGTTCAACCACAGCTACAAGGCAGGCCAGGTCATGGTCAAGTTTGCTCTCGCGCTCTAGGAACGGGCTTACTACCGCGAAGGGAGCCGTCGTCTGACGGACGGCTCCCTTCGATCAGTGCGATCGGCAAGGAGTCGGGCTTGTTTAATCGCCAACTCCGCCGGCCTGAACGAATACCGCTGCTTCTCAGGAATAGCCCTGCCCGACGACGACTCCGATGGCTCGTGCGACGCGCCATCAGGCCAACCGGTGGGCGCCCGCGCGAATCCGCCTCAGCCATGGTGCTGCGTGGAAGGTGCTCATCAGCAGGTACATCGTGACCATTCCGCTCAGCGGAGATGCGTGCGCGGACGAGCAGAGCATCTCCATCGGGCCACCGCCAAAGATGCCGGTCAGCAGCGCCATGATGGCGAAGGTCGGCGCCGCCGCGAGGGCCAGCCCGTCAGCTGCCCTGAGCGAGGCAGGGTTCGGCCGGGTCGCGCCACCATCGGATCCACCGGAACAGGCCTGGCTCATGGCTTCGTGCTCGCGTTCTGGTTCCGGAACGCCGCCTCGCCGGCGTCCGACACCTCGACCCACTTCTTGTCGGGCGCTGCGTCTGCGACGTAGCTGTCGTGCCAGTTCCACCACTTGTACGTTGGGGTCTGAGGATAGCCATCGGGCGAGTCCTCCCAGATCTCCTGCCGGCCGAGCGGCGTGGTGTCGAGGTAGTTCCAGGTGCTCCCCATCTGCTCGTCACCACGGTTGTTGATGAAATAGGTGCGGAACACGCGGTCGCCGTCGCGGTAGAACACGTTCGTGCCGTGCCACTCGTCCACGCCGAAGTCGGCGTCGAAGCTGTCCGTGAGGGTGAACCACGGCATCTCCCAGCCCATCCGCGCCTTCAGCCGCGCGATGTCCGCCTGAGGCGCACGCGAGGCGAAGACGAGGGTGGTGCCACGGGCGTTCAGGTGGGCGACGTGGGCGACCTGGTCGGCCACCATGGAGCAGCCCCGGCAGGCGTGGTCGGGCCAGCCGAGCACCCCCGACTCGAAGAAGGCGCGGTAGACGATCAGCTGACGTCGGCCGTCGAACAGGTCGAGCAGACTGGTCTTGCCCGCCGGCCCCTCGAACGCATACGCCGTCTCCACAGCCATCCAAGGCATGCGTCGGCGCTCGGCGGCCAGGGCATCACGGGCGCGGGTCTGGGCCTTTTCCTTTACCAGCAATTGCTGGCGCGCAAGCTCCCATTGCTGCGGCGACACGATGGGTGGTGTGTTCATGGCGGGCTGTCCGCCTTTCCGGTCGTTCCCGGGTAATGTCATCATGGTCATTGCAACCTCCGAATTGGACGGGTTCTGGCGGCTTCGGGCTGAAGCGCGATTCCATTCGCTGCTGATCGCTCGTCTGCCAGCCATGGAATAGTTTCGGCGCCGGGCATCGAGAAGTGGGAGTGACAACTGTGGCGCGATTCAAGAAGAACTCGCTCAGATGGACTCGCTGATCACGGCCGCGGCGCGCGCACTCGCGGCGGGTGATCCGCTCGGCGCACTGAACCGGGTCGCCTTGCGCGACGACGCGCCTGCGCTCGCACTTCGGGGCATTGCGATGGCGCAGCTCGGCGATCTCGTTCGAGCGAAGGCTCTCGTGAAACGTGCGGCGCGCGCCTTCGGTCCGAAAGAGGCTGTGGCCCGTGCGCGGTGTGTCGTCGCCGAGGCCGAGATCGCGCTCGCCTCACGCGATCTGGGCTGGCCAGCGAAGGCGCTCGACGCAGCGCGGGTGACGCTGGAAGCGCACGGCGACCGGCTGAACGCCGCGCATGCGCGGTATCTCGAGGTCCGGCGCCTGCTCCTGATCGGGCGCCTCGACGAGGCCGAGCGCGCCCTCGCCGAGCTCGATTCCGCACCCTTCCCGCCCGCGCTGAGAGCCGCCCACGAGCTGGTGGTTGCGGGGATCGCGATGCGCCGCCTCCAGACGAAGACGGCGCGCGCGGCGCTCGTTCGGGCCGAACGTGCCGCGACCCGCGCAGGCATCCCTGCGCTGACGGCGGAGATCGAGAGCACAACCCTCGTACTGAATACGCCCGTGGCGCGCCTGAGTGTGCGTGGCGAGGAGCGACTGCTCCTGCTCGATGAGGTTGAAGCGTTGCTGGCATCGAAGGCACTCGTCGTGGATGCATGCCGCCATGTCGTGCGTGACGCACGCACCGTGGTTTCACTCGCGAGCAGGCCGGTGTTGTTCGCGCTCGCACGCGCGCTGGGCGAAGCGTGGCCTGCAGACGTGTCGAGGGATACGCTCGTCGCGCGGGCATTCCGCGCGAAGCACACCGACGAATCGCATCGCGCGCGATTGCGCGTCGAAGTCGGGCGACTTCGCACGGAGTTGCGCACGCTGGCCGCGGTGAACGCGACGAAGCAAGGGTTCGCCTTGGTGCCGCACCGCACGCGCGAGGTGGTCGTGCTGACCCGGTTCATCGAAGAGAAGCATGCTGCCGTGCTCGCCTTCCTCGCCGACGGTGAATCGTGGTCGAGCTCGGCACTGGCGCTCGCGCTTGGCACCAGCCAGCGCACCGTGCAGCGGGCGCTCGACGCACTCGCGGCAACAGGCAAGGTGCAGTCGTTCGGGCGCGGGAGGGCGCGTCGCTGGATGACTCCATCCGTGCCGGGGCTCGCGACGATCTTGTTACTCCCGGCTCCGCTGCCGATTGAATAGGATGCAATCCACGACCTGGCAACGAGGATGCAAACATGAAACGATCAACAAGAGAAGTCGTCCGCGAGTACGGACCCTTTCCGGGTGTCGACCGCGTGCATGGGGTGACGTTTGACGGTCAGCACGTCTGGTTTGCGGCAGGAGACAGGCTGAGCGCCTTCGACCCGGTAAGCGGGAAGACGCTGCGCTCGATCGACGTCGCCGCGCATGCAGGTACGGCCTTCGACGGCCAGCACCTGTTTCAGCTCGCCGAAGATCGCATCCAGAAGATCGATCCGGCGACCGGACGTGTGCTCGCCACAATCCCGGCACCCGGCGACGGCGGCGACTCGGGACTCGCGTGGGCCGAAGGCACGCTCTGGGTCGGGCAGTATCGGGACCGAAAGATCCATCAAATCGATCCCCAGACAGGGGCGATTCTTCGCACCATCGCGTCCAACCGCTTCGTCACCGGGGTCACCTGGATGGACGACGAGTTATGGCACGGCACCTGGGAAGGCGACGAGAGCGAGTTGAGGCGAGTCGACCCTCGAACGGGTGAAGTCCTGGAGAGTCTCGAGATGCCGCCCGGTGTGGGCGTGTCGGGGCTCGGGTCCGATGACGATCAGTTCTTCTGTGGCGGCGGCAGCAGCGGGAAGGTGAGAGCCGTCCGTCGGCCCGGGCGAGTCTCCGCGACGGGCCGCGGCTCCAAGCCCCCCGTCGACTGACCTCGTTTCAGCATCCATCCCCGACTTGGATGCCGCGGTCCAATGCCGGCCGCGCCGGAGGCCACGGGAACCAACCCCCTCCCGGGCTTGTGAACCTGACCAGGCCGTGGCATCCGCCCAGGCACTTTTGGCGTATAAATCTGTTGCCTTTCCCGTCCCAAGGAATCACTCCCATGAAGTCTTCGATGAAGTTCGCTGCCCTCGCTCTGGTCGTTACCGCCACCCTGGCGGCGCCGGCTTTCGCCGCACTGAAGGAAGGCGCTCAAGCGCCGGACTTCTCCGCACCGGCCTATCTCGCCGGCCAGCCATTCACTTTCAAGCTCGCCGACGCCTTGAAGCAGGGCCCGGTGGTGGTCTACTTCTTCCCCGCCGCCCATACATCGGGCTGCAACCTGGAAGCCCATCTGTTCTCGGAAGCCATCCCGCAGTTCAAGGCGCAGCATGCCACCGTGATCGGCGTCACCGCCGGCAACGTCACCGAGCTGGCGGATTTCTCCAAGGAAACCGAACACTGCGGTGGCAAGTTCCCGGTCGCCGCCGATGCAGGCGCGAAGATCGCCAAGGAATACGACGCCTTGCTGCTCGAGAGGCCCGGCTGGTCGGACCGCACCTCGTACGTGATCGCCCCGTCGGGGAAAATCACCCACGTCTATTCGAGCCTCAACCCCAAGAAGCATGTCGAAGAGACGCTCAATGCGGTGAAGGCGCTGGAGAAATAAGACGCACCCGGGTCACTTGCAAAGGGCCTGAGCAGATCAAGTCGGGACGGTTTGCCCCGTCCCGTTGATCGTGCCGATAGCACCGATCATGTATTCCGCACTGCGCTGTGTGCCGCCAGTGGGGAGTGAGCTTGGCTCTTTTCGTCAGGCAGTAAAGACGGAGCTTCAAACTCAAGGCGTCAGCATAGAAGTCCGGGCGACAGATCTCGGCGCCTGACCCATGGCAGACGCAATTCTGACGTTTTGCGGGATACCGGCCTTGTAAAGAACAACAAGGCGCTCCGACCCTGTGGTTCACCGCGCCGCTGTCGAAGCTCAACTATCGCGCCGCGCCGGCCCCATCAGAATCGGCCGGCCGCGCACCGGAGAAAGCGCACTCTTATCTCTCCTTTGCCCTATTCAACCAATCGGTTGACTTTCTCAAGACATGCCCCTATATTCAACCATATGGTTGAATTACAGACGCCCCAGCTGAATGCCATCTTTCACGCCCTCGGCGACGCCACGCGCCGGCGGATGCTGCGCGAACTCGCCAGTGGCGAGCGCACGGTAGGCCAGCTGGCGGAACCTTTCTCCATCTCGCTCGCGGCCGCCTCGAAGCACATCAAGGCGCTGGAGAATGCCGGGCTGGTCCGTCGCGAGGTGCGCGGCCGTACCCATCTGTGCCGCCTCGACTCCGGACCGCTCGCCAGCGCCCACGAGTGGCTGAGTTTCTACGAGCGCTTCTGGACCGACCGTCTGGACCTGCTTGAAAGGGCCCTCCGCGAGGAGGACGCACGCAAATCTTCCACCGCCAAAGGAGACGACCCATGAACGAACTTGCGACCCCGGATGCCTATGGCGTGCTGACCGAGCCCACCACGCTGACGATCCAGCGCCTTCTGCCCGGCCCCATCGAGCGCGTCTGGGCTTACCTCACCGAGAGCGAACTGCGCCGCCGGTGGCTGGCGGCGGGCCCGATGGAGATGCAGGTCGGCGCGCCCTTCGAGTTCGTCTGGCGCAACGATGAGCTGACCGATCCGCCGGGCCAGCGACCGGACGGCTTCTCCGCCGAGCACCGGATGCAAAGCCATATCACCGAGCTCGATCCGCCGCGCAAGCTCGCCTTTACCTGGAACGGCAGCGGCGACGTGTCCTTCGAGCTGGCACCCAAAGGCGACAAGGTGCTGCTCACCGTGATCCATCGCCGCCTGCCCGATCGCAACATCATGCTGATGGTCGGTGCCGGCTGGCACATGCACCTCGACCTGCTGGTCGCCCGCTTGGCAGACACGGCGCCAGAACCGTTCTGGGACGGCTGGAGTCGGCTGCGCAACGAGTACGACCAGCGTATTCCGACCTGACCGAACGCGCGGAGTGCGGGGGCTCCGCCTGATCCAACCAACAGGAGAGAGACGATGACCAACCACAACACGGGAACCCGGGAAGAATGGCTTGCGGCCCGGCTGGATCTGCTCGAGGACGAGAAGGAGTTGACGCGACGCAGCGATGAACTGGCGCGGCGACGTCAGCAACTGCCGTGGGTACGGGTCGACAAGAACTACCGATTCGAGACCGACGAAGGGAGCGTCTCGCTGGCCGACCTCTTCCGGGGGCGCTCGCAGCTACTCGTCTATCACTTCATGTTCGGGCCCGATTACACGGCGGGGTGTCCGTCCTGCTCGTCGATCGCGGACGGGTTCAACGGCATCGCCGTGCACCTGGCGAACCACGACATCACGCTTTCGGCGGTGTCGCGGGCGCCGCTCACGAAGCTGCAGGCCTACAAGCGAAGGATGGGTTGGACGTTTCCCTGGGCGTCCTCGTTCGGCAGCGACTTCAACTTCGAGTTCAGCGTGGGCATCACCGAAGCGCAGCAGCGCGAGGGAGCCGTCGAATACAATTACCGCCAGCCCGCGACCAAGGCCGAACGCGCGCTCGAAGGACAGCGGACGGCGGAGTGGAGTTCGGCCTACGGCGGCGAGAGCCCGGTCGCCCAGTTCGCACGGATGTGCGGAACCGACCCGGCCACCTACATCCGCGAGCGGCCGGGCATGAGCGCGTTCGTGCTCGATGACGGCGTCGTCTATCACACCTATTCCACCTACGCGCGCGGACTGGACGGCCTCTGGGGCATGTATCAGTGGCTCGACCGCGCGCCGCGGGGGCGCAACGAGACAGGCGTTTGGTGGCGTCGCCACGACGAGTACCAGGATACCTGCGCTGACGGCAAAGCCTGAAGAGTCGACTGCTCGAGAAAGTGCACGCTGACCTGTTTGATCTTTACCGCAACGCGAAATCAATCGCCGCGCAAACCGCCGCCACCTGCGCGGCGTTGCATTGCTCGGCGGTGGCGCGAGGGCTGTCGGGGTAGACCTCGGTGGTCGTCTTGTAGCGCGCGTTGGTGATGCTGGCGCAGAGGCCGAGCTGCTTGAGCGCGTACTCGATGACGCCCGGCGCGACCATGGGCGAGCCGATGATCTCGCCGTGGCGATCGGCCGGGGCAATGTGGGTGACTTTCGCCACCGCCGCGATCACCGCCTGCTGGAATTCGGGTTGCGGATGCGCGCTGTCGTCGACCAGATAGAAACCGTCGGGGATTTCACCCGGCTCATACGCCACGCCGTCGCGAGCGGCCAGCGCGGGGCGAAACTCGGACTCGTCGGTGTCGGTGGTTTCGTGCAGATCGATATGCACGAGCATGCGATCGCGCAACGGCGCGACCAGGTCCATCAGCGCGGCCGACTCCTGCGCCGGGCTGTCGTCATGAAACGCACGGTTCGGGTCGAGCGCGTGCCGGTTCCAGCGGTGAATCCTTTCGTAGGCCCATGGGCTGACGCATGGCGCGACCAGCAGGTTGACCCTGCCCGCATAGTTTTCCGCATGTTCGTCAGCAAACCGCAACGCCCCGTGCACGCCACTGGTTTCATAGCCATGCACGCCGCCCGTCACCAGCACACACGGCAACTCGTCGCGCCAGCCGCGGCTCTTGATCGCAAACAGCGGGTAGGTGTCGGGCTGGTAATCCAGACGGCCGTACTGCACCACGTCATAGCGCGAGCGCAGCGTCTCGATCCTGCTCAGCACATCCGCTTCGTAGCTGCGCTTGCGGGTTTGTCGTGCAAGCCAGGCGGATACTTCAGTCTCACCCCAGGGACGTCCGGGTGTGCCGATCGGGTAGTGTGCAGGTGTCGTCATCACGTCGCTCTATGCAGTGGCATCAAGGGAAGACTTTAACAGCGAGCTGAAACGCGGCGGCGAGAGCGTGCCGCGACAGGCGAGTCACAGCCGCCTGTGAGCCTGACTCGCGGTTACTTGCGCGCCGCGATCATCTGGCTCAGGTAATCCGGCGTGCCTGCGATGCGTACCAGATGCGGGTACTGCAAGCCATCGTGGTAATCCACCGGCACGGTTTTATAGCCATCCTGGTACTTCAGCAGCAGCTGGATCGATGCCTTGCTGTCTTTGGCTGCGGCGATTGCATCCTTCAACACATCGCTCGTATAGGTTTTTCCGTTCACGGCGACCAGGGTCGCGCCGGTGCTGACGTGAGCCTTGAACGCCGGCCCGTTCCAGCGCACATCGTTGATCTGCCCCTGCTTGCCCATCGTCAGGCCGATCGACCAGGTGAAGTTGTAGAGATGGCGCGACGCTTCCGGCCGGCTGTCGTACTGCTTTTCGTACGCGCTTTGCTTGTCGGTGTAGACCAGCTTCCAGCCCGATGCCGCAACGCCGTCCAGCAGTCGCGGCTGGGTCGCATCGACGCGCGCGCTCAGGAAACTTGCCCAGTCGTCCTTCGCCACGCCGTTCAACGTCGCGACCACATCGTCGAAGGCGTAGGTCTTGGTCACGAAGCTGCCGTTGTCGACGCCGAAGAACGCACGCGCGAAATCGTCCAGCGATTTGCGGTCATGCGTCAGCGCGCGGATCCTGGCATCTACCGCCAGCCACAGCATCTGCCCGCCGCTGTAGTAATCCTCGCTCATCTGCCAGCTGCGATACGGCAGGCTCGAGCGGCGCGCCGCGGTCGCATCGTTGGTGGTGTCCTCCAGCGTGCGCCAGTCGAAACCGGGGCGGTTACGGTCGTAATTGGCGGCGACCATGGCCAGCGCGTCACGGAACTGCTCGGGCGTCCACAGGCCGGCGCGCGCGGTCAGCACGAAACCCCAGTACTGCGTCTGGCCCTCGTACACCCACAGCAGCGAATCGCCCATCGGCACGTTGAAGTTCGGCGTCCACAGGTCGGTCGGGCGGCGGAACTTGCCGTTCCACGAATGCGCGTACTCGTGCGCCAGCAGGTCGCGGTTGGGTGCGTTGTCGGCCCAGGCCGTGAAGTAGTCGGCGCCCATGCCGTCCTCGCTGGACTGGTGGTGCTCGGTGCCGTTGCCGCTCAACACGTCCGACAGCGAAAACAGGAAGTCGTAGTGGTCGTAGTGGTGCGAGCCGAACAGGCTCACCGCCTGCGTCACCAGGGCGCGGTGCACCTTCAGCTGCTCGGGTGTCATCTCCAGGTACTTCGGCGCGTCGGCGACGATGTCGAGATGCACCGGCGCCTGGCCGCCTGGGTTGAGATCGACGCGCCTGAAGTACCGACCCGCGTAGATCGGCGAATCGACCAGCGTGTTGAACGTCACCGGCTTGAAGGTGGTGGTGTCGCCCGACGGCGAGGCCTGACTTTGATCAGCCGGATTTTGATCAGTACGCTCCAGCGCGGTGCCGAGCTGCCAGCCATGCGCCAGCGTCACGCTGGGCGCGAACGTGATGTCACGCGAGTTGTGGCCGGCCGGATACAGCGCCACCTTGCTCCATTCCATGTCCATCATGCGGTCGGTGATCTCGAACCCCTCGCTGTCGGTGCGGCCCGACAGGTACTGGAATGTCGCCTCGAGCGTGGAGACACCCGCCGGCACGTCGAGATGGAAGGCGTACACGTTGTACTTGTCGCGCTTCCACATCAGCGGCTTGCCGTTGGCGCTGAGCGTGAGGCCGGCAAGCATGGCGATCGGGCCGGTCGGCGAGTGGTCGCCGGGAATCCATTGCGGATACAGCAGCGTCAATGCGCCGGCCGTGACCGGAATCGTCTCGTGCACGTGGAAGATGCCTTGCGCCGTGTCGCTGGCATCGACATGGATCGCGATCGTGCCGGGATACGGCGTGTCCTGCGGCGGCGGCACCTGGGCAGTTCGTGCCTCCTGCGCACCTGCGGCACTCGCCGCGAGTGCGATCGACAGGACCACGGCAACACACACAACGATACGACGCGTGCCAGCCGGCAACCCGGCGAGAGAGGCAACAGACATCACAGACTCCAGTAACCGGCCCAAGGATTCGCCCAACTTAGCACCACGGCCCCAGAACGGTGCCAGCTCTGCTTTACTTTCTACAAACGATAGAACGCGTAATTTCTTCTCGCCATTTTCCGGCACTCTTATCAGGAGAGCGAAGATGTCGTTTGAATCTCTAGCTGCCGTTGCGGTACCGGGACGCCCGCAACTGAAGGAGTTTGTGCTGGAGGTCAAGGATTTCCTCGGGTTTGTCTTGAGCGACGCCCCTGACTTTGGCTTCCTCTGGGAGGGCGATCCGGATCTTCGAAACGAAGCCAGGGAAACCTACTACTCGGATGTCTCGGATCGAGGCGTGCCGGAGTTGATCGAAGCTGTAGAGGCGATCCCGCAACGTGCGCTGGCCGCACACGGGCTTGAAGGCCGGCCACTACGATTCAAGCTCCGCGTACTGGATTCAATCGCCCGGCAGTGGGGCCGATTTGGCCCGCAGCTTTCTGTCAGAAAATGGTTCAAGAAGATGGTCGACGCCATCGACGCCATCCTGGACTCGCTTATCGATGCGGCGGGTGGCGCTGGCGGCCTGATCAAGGAATTCAAAGACGCCCTTGCCGCGCTCGCCTGAGCGATCGCTCAACCGCGCGAACGAGCCGCGACGTGAGATCCGCCGTACGGCCCGAGAATTTGCTGGCGGCTCGTCCAGTGCCCACCATCGGAAGGTTCTGACCCTTGCTTTTCGCGCGAATCGCTGGGGCCGCCGACGGTGCTGATCACGACGCTCAGCGCGAGTCCGCGGTCACCCGCCAGACCGTGTCACCGACATCATCGGCGATCAGCAGCGCTCCCTCTTTATCCTGCACCAGCCCCACCGGCGCGCCATACAGCTGTTTCTCGTCGTTCGAGAAGAAGCCGGTAACGACCGGCTCGGGCACGCCGACCGGCTTGCCCTGCTGGAAAGCGACAAAAACGACCTGGTATCCGCTGAGCGGCGAACGGTCCCAGCTGCCGTGCTCGCTGATGAACGCACCGCCCTGATACTTCTCCGGCAGTGCGTTGTTGGCGGAGATCAACAGCCCCAGCGCGGCGACATGCGAGCCCAGCGCGTAATCCGGCTTGATCGCCTTTTTGACAAGATCCGGTCGCTGCGGCATGACCCGAGGGTCCACGTGCTGGCCGTAGTAACTGTAGGGCCAGCCGTAGAAACCGCCCTCCTGGACGGAGGTCAGGTAATCCGGCACCAGGTCTGCGCCGATCTCGTCGCGCTCGTTGGCGATCGCCCAGAGCTTGCCGGTCTGCGGCTCCCATTGGAGTCCGGTCGGATTGCGCAGGCCCGACGCGTAGATGCGGCTGGCGCCGGTGGCCACATCGACCTCGAGCACGTCCGCGCGCCGGTATTCCACGTCCAGCCCATTTTCGGTGATGTTGCTGTTGGAGCCAACACCGACATACAGCTTGCTGCCGTCCGCGCTCGCCAGCAGTGCCTTGGTCCAGTGGTGGTTGATGGTGCCGGGCAGGTCCGCGAACGCCACACCCGGCGCCGTGATCTGCGTTTCACCCGCACTGTAGGGAAACTTCACGATGCCGTCGGTGTTGGCGACATAGAGGAAGTCGCCAATCAGCTGCACGCCAAAAGGCGAGTTCAGGTGGTCAATGAAAACGTGCTTCTCCCATTCACCACCGGCGCCGCTCTTGCGCAGCAGCGTGATCCGGTTGCCGCCCTTGGCACCCTTGCCCGAGCGGTTTTTGACCATGCCGGCAATCAGCTGCTTGGGCGTCGTCACCGGTTCGGTTCCGGGGCCGTTGGATTCCACCACCAGCACGTCGTCGTTGGGCAGCACATAGAGCTGGCGGGGATGCATCAGGCCACTGGCGATCTTCTCGATCTTCAGTCCGGCCGCCACCTTGGGCGACTGGCCCTGCTTCCAGCCGGCCTTGTCGGGCACCTGCATGGGCGGCACCAGGAAGTTCTGCGCCTTGGGCAGCGCCGGGTCGCTGCCCGACTGCTGCGAGGGATCCAGTGACGCCTTTTCGCTGCATCCACCCAGGATGGCCACGAAGACCAGCGCCAGCGCGTTTCGATAGACGATCTTATTCATGGATGAACTCCCCCGATTCGTAACACTGCACGGCCATCACGATGTGGCCGATGGAAAGGAGGATCACCGTGCAGGCCGACAGCCAGACGCTGGCGGGAACCACCGCATAGGCATCGCGGCTGTGCACGAACGCATTGAAGATCGCCGCGACGATGGCGAGCAGGTTGAGCCAGAAATCGAGCCTGTCCGCGCGCATGGCGAAGCGCCGGGAGGTGATCCAGACCTGCACCAGGTTGATCAGCCGCGGGATCACCGCAAACAGCAGGCCGATGACGATAAGCCAGGCTGCGCCCTTCCCCCACAGCACCACGGCAGTGCGGGCATAGGTGATGTCGAAGATCAACGCGGCGACAAAGCACCCGAACGGAATCGGGTTGAGCAGGCCGTAGATGGCGTTGGCCACGACGGAGCGATGCGGTGCGGCAAGGGAGCTCATGAGCGGCTGTCTCCGTAGGAGGGACGGGGTGGACGTGCGCCTGGCAGTGCCCGGGTTGCTGCTCCTGGAACTGATCCACGTGCTCAGGCCAACCCGCGCACGTTCGCCGATTCGATGTCGAGACCATGTCATGACAGGGCGCGCATCGGGAGTCGGTCAGTCGCTGCTGCATCCGGGCGAGCGGCCAGGTTCAACCAGCAGATCCGCTGTTAGCCCTGGCGCTCACTGGTGATCGTCAGCCGTGCTTCTTCGCGGACATCGACCATGTCCGCTGGCGGAGTCGGGTCCTCGTCCCCTTCAGCACCGCCAGTAAATGCACCCGAGCTCGTTTTGGGTCGCGTTCGTCAATCCGGCATACGTTCCAGCTCGGCCAGATCCCAATGCCCCAGCTCCGCGGCTTGGCGCCAGGTGCTTTGCAGGAAAGCGTGCAGCACGCTGTCAGGCGATGCGGCCCGCCGCACCGCCTCGTAAGGCAGGATGAATTCGCTCAGCTGTGGTTGGAAAAAAGCCTCCGGCGGCTGCACCCGTGCATTTGCAAGCCCCGCTGGCTGGGGCACGGCGTAGGCGTAGAAGGCCGGCTCCAGTACTGGCGCGCTGCCCGGCCAGAAGCCGTGGCTGATCACCTCATGGGAATACGCATCGCGTTCGAAAGCGGGTCCCTGGCGCGGCGGCGCGCGGCGTCCGGAAAAGTGTGTCACCGCCAGATCGAAACTGCCCCAGAAGAAGTTCACCGGGCTGCTCTTGCCCAGGTAGTTGCAGCGCCATGCCGCGAACACGCGATCGACCTGCACCAGGATGCGCCAGAACCGCTGCGCCCATACGGCTTCATACGTGCAGTGGCTGGCGTCCTCGTCCAGCCGTACGGGCGAGGGAACCTCAACAGCGACGGGCCAGACATGCACCATCAGGCCCATGTCCCGCAGCGCGCCCATCAGCGCCCGGTAGAAGTCGGCGACGCTGCGGGGCTTCAGCGGCACCTGACGGGTCTGGCCGTCAGTGCAGGCGATCAGCAGCACGTGATCGATGAAGTCGAACGCAAGTACGAACGACCGTGAACCCTGCGGCAGCATCCCGGTGGACAGGCCACGCGCCGTCACGTGCAACGCGACGCCCCAGCAATGGTTGAGCGGTGGTGCCAGCGCAAGGGCAACCTTGCCCACTACCTGCGACCACAGGTGCAAAGTCTGGTAAGTCTCGTACCAGTCCCGGTAAGGCAGGGCGGGCCAAGTCTCGTCGTCTGGCATGCAACACCTCCGTTTCGCCTCCGGACGAAGTTCGACCGCCCGCGAGGGTCCGGTCGCCACGGGTGGTAGACGGAGCGTAAGACGGTCGTCGTTACGTCAGGCGCACGGGTGTGTGAGGAAAGCGGGGGCAGAGTCGACTCTTCTCAAGGGAGTGCGCCCTGCCCCTTTGTTTTCCACCGCCGAAAACAACGAAGCACCGGCCTCTCGGCTGGTGCTTCGTGAGTGTTTGCCGGAACGCTTTCGATCAGGCTTTGCAGAAGGCCAGCAGATCCGGGTTGATGACGTCCGGATGGGTGGTGCACATGCCGTGCGGGAAGCCTTTGTAGATCTTCAGCGTGCCGTGCTTGAGCAGCTTGATCGAGAGTTCCGCGGAGTCGGCGATCGGCACGATCTGGTCGTCGTCGCCATGCATCACCAGCACCGGCACGTCGATCGCTTTCAGGTCGTCGGTGAAGTCGGTTTCCGAAAACGCCTTGATGCAGTCGTAGTGGGCCTTGGCGCCACCGATCATGCCCTGGCGCCACCAGTTGTTGATGACGCCCTGGGAGACTTTCGCGCCCGCGCGGTTGAAGCCGTAGAACGGCCCGGTCGGCACATCGACGTAGAACTGCGCGCGGTTGGCGGCAAGCGCGGTACGAAAGCCGTCGAAAACTTCCAGCGGCAGGCCGCCGGGATTCTTGTCCGACTTGATCATGATCGGCGGCACGGCGCCGATCAGCACCGCTTTGGCGACGCGTCCCTTGCCGTGCTTCGCCACGTAGCGGGCCACTTCGCCACCGCCGGTGGAATGGCCGACGTGGATCGCCTCGCGCAGGTCGAGATGCGCCGCCAGCTCGGCCACGTCCGCCGCATACGTATCCATCTCGTTGCCGGTGTCGGTCTGCGTCGAGCGACCGTGACCGCGGCGATCATGTGCGATCACGCGAAAGCCGTGCGACAGGAAGTACAGCATCTGGGTGTCCCAGTCGTCTGCACTGAGCGGCCAGCCATGATGAAACACGATGGGTTGACCGGTGCCCCAGTCCTTGTAGTAGATCTCGGTTCCATCGCGGGTGGTGATCTTCGGCATGATGCTCTCCTCGGGGATGTCCGGACTGACCGGATGCGGGTGGGACGGAGGTGCTGCCACGGCGAACGAACCCACAGCCCGCCGCCTCGCCATGGCGGCTCATCGACCGGGAAGCGTCGCCGGTTGGATCGGTAGCGTGCGAGTGGATTCGCGCTTGCCGGTCAGTATGCCCCTTGAAGGTGACGCGGTGATTGGGTCCAAGAGGCTGGACCCGGCTAGCTGTCTGACTCGCAAAAATCGGCCTTGTGCGCTTGACGGATGGTCGGCGCAGTCAACGTGATTTCGCGACACGAACGCCGGGACTGAGGGGGGCAAGCAAGGACAAGGGCCAGCTCACTCCGTCCCGTTTAGCCATGACGTTTTTTCCAGGTCGTTACTCTTCCGGCGCCGGCTGCAATTTCTCCAGCACTTCTTCAAGATCGGCAATCACCGCCTCCAAGGCGTCGTGCAGCTGCCCTTGTCGATCCATCAGATCGGCAATCTTCTCTGCCTGTTTCAACTTGGACAGCGCGCCGTCGAACAGCAGCCAGGCCGTGCTCAGCATTTCCACATTGTTCTTGGAGTAGTGCCGCATTTCCTTGAGTTGCGCCAGCGTATCCTCAACGTGGTTGGCGTCGGTCTTGACGATATCGTCGGACATGAGTGTCTCCTTGGGTGGACTGTCGCTCGCTACCCAACATCGGCCTCGGCTACCAGCGGATCCCGTGAGTCTTGATTGCCTCGCAAGGCTGGATCAGCCGGCTGGCAATGGCTTCTATGCGCATGCCTGCTCTCCCGGTTGGGGTTTGGGAGAGGCAACGGTACTTCCCGGAAAGTGATCATTTGATGCAGACAGCGCCAACCAGGGTCAGCCTGACTCCGTTTGGCCTATGCTCAAAGGTCTCCCTCATCGCGGACGCAGGCGCCGCGGTGCCAACGCCACCACGCATCCATGGATACACCCAGCCCATGCAGCCATTTTTCGAGGAACTCGACTATTGCCCCACCCCGATCGGGGCCGTGAGCCTTCGGCACCGCCTGGAGCTGGTGCTCAAGCGCGAGGTCTACGAGATCAAGCTGGACGATGAGTTCCTGATGTCCAGCCTGTTCACCGTGTCGGAGGAGGCGCTGGCGCGCCTGGGCCTGGCCGCGATCGAGGGCGACCGGCTCGACGTGGTGGTCGGTGGACTGGGCCTGGGCTACACCGCGCGCGCCGTGCTGGAGCACGACAACGTGGTCTCGCTGGCCGTGGTCGAGATGCTGGCGCCGGTGATCAAGTGGCATCGCAACGGACTGCTGCCGCTGGGCGCGGGTCTGGTGGCCGACCCGCGCTGCCACTTCGTGCAGGGCGACTTCTTCGCGCTCGCTGCATCGGAACAAGGGTTCGACCCGGATACCTCAGGGCGCCGCTTCGACGCCATCCTGCTCGACATCGACCACTCGCCCGAAGCCCTGCTCGACGCGCGCAGCACCAGCTTCTACCAACCCGACGGCCTGCGTGCCCTGGCCATCCATCTCAAGCCGGGCGGCATCTTCGGCCTGTGGTCCAACGACCGACCCGACCCCACCTTCACCGCTCGCCTCGCCGGCGTCTTCGCCGAGGCCTGGGCCGAACCGGTCACCTTCGACAACCCACTGCAGGGCCGACCCTTCACGCAGACGGTCTATCTGGCCCGCCGCAGTCGATAACGACGCAAGGCGAGGTCGAGTTGAGCCGACGCTCCGGAAAGAAAGTGCGCGATGAGTCCGGTTTTCGCGGCTGCACGGGTAACGCTTTCCTGCGCAGAGATTTCGAGAGCGGTTCCAAAGCTTTACGCTCGCGCATGTAAACGTTTACATTTAGTGGTTACCGCCTCGGCGCGCTCCCTTCGCGCCTCCCAAGAGAGAGCATGACCCTTCCGACATCCCTTCGCCGACGCTCTCCGTTGTGGTCCTCCGTCGCGGCCTGCGCCTTGACCCTTGCGCTGGCCCAGGCGGCTCTGGCGACGGAGTCGTTTGCGCCGCCGGGGACAGCCCCGTTTCCCCGGGCGACGCAACCCTCCAATGCGCAGCTGGCCGCCCCGGCGATCAAGCGCAGGGTTGACGCGCTGCTCAGGAAAATGACGCTGGCCGAGAAGATCGGCCAGCTGATCCAGTACAACGACCAAGGTTCCTCGGCACCCAGCGCGGCGGACGCCGATGCGGCCATCGCGGTGAATCCCGAAACCCGCGACCACGTCGATGCGATGGCGCTGGCGGAAAAGGGCGAGCTGGGCTCGATGCTCAACGTGATCGGTGCGCAGAAAACCCGCCGCTTCCAGCAGGCGGCGATGCACAGCCGTCTGGGCATTCCGATCCTGTTCGGCGCCGATGTGATCCACGGCTATCGCACGATCTACCCGGTGCCACTGGGCCTTTCCGCCTCGTGGGACCCGCAGCTGGTGCAGGACGTCTCGCACATGGCCGCAGAGGAAGCCACCACCGCCGGCGTCAAATGGTTCTACTCGCCGATGGTCGACATCTCGCGCGACGCGCGCTGGGGTCGCTCGACCGAGGGTGCGGGCGAGGACGCCTACCTCGGCTCGGCGATGGCCCGTGCCTACATCCGCGGCTACCAGGGCAGCGACCTGTCCAGGCCCGACAGCGTGGCTGCCTCGGTCAAGCACTTCGCCGCCTACGGCGCGGCCGAGGCCGGGCGCGAATACAACACCACCGACATGTCCGACATCCGCCTGCGCCAGGTCTACCTGCCGCCGTACAAGGCGGCGGTGGACGCCGGTGCGGCGACCATGATGAGCTCGTTCAACGCGCTCAACGGCGTGCCGGCCACCGCCGATCCGTACCTGATGGACGAGATCCTGCGCAAGGAATGGGGCTTCGACGGCTTCGTGGTCAGCGACTACACCGCAGTCATGGAACTGACCCATCACGGCATCGCGCTGGACGCTGCCACCGCGACCAGGAAGGCGCTGGAAGCCGGCGTCGAGGTGGACATGATGTCCCACTTCTACGACACCCAAGTCCCCAGGTTGCTGGCCGAACACCGGCTGTCGACGGCGACCGTGGACGAAGCGGTGCGCCGCGTGCTGCGGGTGAAATTCGCGCTCGGCCTGTTCGAGCATCCGTACGCGCACGGCACCGAAGTCACCCGTGCGGTGGACGCGCACCGTCCGCTGGCGCGTCGCGCGGCGGAGGAATCATTCGTGCTGCTGAAGAATGGCGGAGACGGCGCGGCGCCCGTGCTGCCATTCGCCGCCAGCGTGAAGAAAGTCGCCCTGATCGGCCCGCTGGCCGACAGCGCCGGAGAGATGCAGGGCGCCTGGGGCGGTGCCCAGCACCAGCCTGACGTGATCACGCTGCGTGGCGGTCTGCAGGCACGCATGAACAAGTTCGCTGGCGAGCTGCTTTATGCCCAGGGCAGCGACATCGACGGCGATTCCGAGGCCGGCTTTGCCGCGGCCAGACAGGCTGCCGAGCAGGCCGACGTGGTGGTGATGGCGCTGGGCGAATCCAGCAGCATGAGCGGCGAAGCGGGGTCACGCGCCTACCTGGATTTGCCGGGCAACCAGCAGAAGCTGCTGGAAGAGATCACGGCGACAGGCAAGCCAGTGGTGCTACTGGTGTTCTCCGGCCGTCCGCTGGTGCTGAATTGGGCGGCCAAACATGTGGCGGCGATCATGGCCGTCTGGTTCCCCGGCACCGAGGCCGGCTCGGCCGTGGCGAGCACGCTGTTCGGCGATGTCTCGCCCGGCGGCAAGCTGACCATGAGTTTCCCGCGTGCGGTCGGCCAAGAGCCGCTGTACTACAACCAGTTCCCCACCGGTCGTCCAGCTGGCGATGCCGATCTCAGCAAGCCGCCGGCCGGCGACACGCGCTTCATTTCGCGCTACATCGACGTGCCCAACGACGCGCTGTACCCGTTCGGCTACGGCCTCGGCTACACCACGTTCGCCTTTTCCGGCGTCAGCGTGTCGCGCAGCCTGCTGCCGCTGGCCGAGGCCAACCGGCCCGGCGCGAAAAACCTGGTCACCGTGACCGCCACGGTGAAGAACACCGGCCAGCGCGAGGGCACCGAAGTGGCCCAGCTTTACGTGCGCAATCTCGGCGCCAGCATCGAGCAACCGGTGCGCAGCCTGAAGGGGTTCACGCGGGTGACGCTGAAGCCGGGTGAATCAAAACAGGTCACGTTCCAGCTCGGCTTCGCGGAGCTGTCGTTCTACAACGTGAAGAGCCAGCAGGTGATCGAGCCCACCCACTACACCGTGTGGGTCGGCGGCAGCTCACTGGCTACCGGGCAGGCGGATTTCAACGTCACGCCATGATCTCCTGCTTCCATTCCCCGGCATCGACCCACGATCAACACCGACCCGTCCCAAAACTCTTTGCTGTTGCAGGTAGCGACGGAACTCCTCGACCGGATGGTCGTGCAAAGCTTCGGAAACAAAAGCGGTCAGCGACATTCAACCAGCCGGGTAGTGTCTTTGCCTCCTTGATTGCCAGCCGCGTGCGAAGGGTTTTATCGGGACGATATATGGCCCATCGAGACCCGCGTGGGAACTTTGCCTTCGCGCCGCATTTCATCGAGCAGGGTGCGCTGCGGGTTGCGATGCGCCAGTGCTTGACGGTTGATGGCCTGGAATCGCGGATTGTGCCGGTGGTGCTGGTACAGCGGATCGTGCTCGGCCAGATACCACCAGCGGTAGAGTTGGCCGTTCTTTAAGCTGTGCGCCAGGGCGTCGAGCGCACGATCATCGTCGCCCAGCACCGCGAATGCGGCGGCGCGCTCCCGGCTGAACCAGTACTCGACCCGCCCGACACCGTGGGTGTCGACGACCGCCGGGGTGGATGCGGCAAGCCGGCGGCCGCCCTCGACGTCAAGCCGGAAGCTTTCAGTGCGCATCCTTCCTTTTTGCGTTGTTCACCGCAACCAGCTCGGCCGCGACCGGAAAGTGGTCGGATGGATAGCTCGCACCCTCGTGGGTGGTGACCGTGCTAACGGCGCGCGCCTTGAAGCCGCGGGTCAGAATCCAGTCGATGCGCCGGTCGGGGTTGCCCGTGAAGTTGTGGAACGTCTTCGCTGGACCGGAGCGCGAACCCGCTTCCATCCAGGCATCATGCAAGCTTCGGGTCAGTTTCGCGTGCACCGGGCTGTCGGGGGCACAATTGAAATCCCCGGCAAGGATCACCCGCAGCCCGGACGGCAGCTTGCCGATGCGCTGCATGATCTCGTCCGCGCTCAGCATCCGCGCGCGGACATCCTCGTCCCGATAGGGAAAGTGCGTATTGAAGTAATCGAAGATCCCGCCCTCGTGGCGCAGGCGAAACCGCGCCCAGGTGACCATGCGCGGATACGGCTGGCCCCAGGTCTTGCTGCCGGGTACATCCGGCGTGTCGGATAGCCAGAAATCGCCGGAACGCAACACCTCCAACCGATCCGTCCGATAGAACACGCCCATGTGCTCACCCTTGGTGCCTCCTTCCCGGCCCTGTCCAAACCACGCGTAGCCGGGAAGGTGCGCGGCGAGGTACTCGCCCTGCTCCTCGGTCAACTCCTGGGTGCCGAGCACGTCCGGATGCTGCGCCCTGATCACCTTCACCATCAGGTCGCGCCGGTTCACCCAGGCGTTCATGCCGGTGTCCACCGGCACGCGGACGTTGAACGTCATCACGCGAAGCGGCGTGTCGGCCGCGGCAGCCGGGCCGGCCGCAGCCAGCGTCAGGACACACACAAGGGTCGGAAACCAGTGGCGCAGAGTCATCACACATCTCCGGGCAGGACGCGAGATCAGAAGTCCGAGTCTAGTGGGACTGAGTCGAGCGCAACGTGCCCTTGGCTGGCCCGGCTGTTTCGACACCGCTCTTCTCGCAACGCCAAGGCTATTGCAACCGGCGCATACAGACGCCGATTGAAATGCGTGCTCAGCGCCGCCGCCAGACGCCCGCTGGCCGAGAAGCCGATCGCGCCGGACTACGCCATGGGCTCCCACGCCGCCCCGCTGGGCCTGCTGATCTCCGACCACAACGCCCTGCGGCGAAGTATCAGGGCGGCGCGTTCATCAACGAACACGGGAGTTGGGACCGCTCGCCACTGAGTGGCTATCAGATCGTCTTCGTCTCGTTCCAGCAGGGCAAGCCGGTCGGCAAACCGGAGCCCGTCGTCACCGGTTCCTACTCGGACGACCAGAAACAGTTGGATGCCGCGCCGGTGGGGTTGGTGACGGACACGAACGGCGCGCTGTTGATGGCGGACGATGTCGGCAACACCGTGTGGCGATACCGTGGCGATCGCACGCAGCCGACCCTTGGCCGCGCGCGTGGTGCTGCATGCCAAGCCGTCCCGGCGTCGCAAACACCGCAATCGACAAGGTGTGCCGGCGCGCAACTCTCACAGTCGAAAGAACGCGCAACGGGTTGAACTCCCATCGCATGAAGCTCGACCTGATGCCTGACTGCATCCGGTATGCTCCATGGCCGGCGCATCGCCGGCGCATTCCATGGACGCCAGACCGTGCTCAAATTCTTCGGCAGTTGCGTCATCACAGGGTTCCTGTGTGTATCCGTGCAGGGCTTGCACGCCCAGACCACCATCCTCACCGCGAAGGACACCGGCATCTCGCCCGCGTGCACGCCCGCGCCCACGAAGCTGGACGAGAAGGGGTTCGTCACCATCGGCGGGATCGAGCAGTGGATCACCGTCAAGGGTGACAGTTGCGCCAACCCGGTGATCCTTTTCATCAGCGGCGGTCCGGGCAATCCGCTCAGTGTCTATTCGGACGCGGTGTATGGCGCGTGGGCCGGGCAGTTCACCCTCGTGCAGTGGGACCAGCGCGGCGCCGGCAAGACCTTCGGCCGCAGTCCGCCGGCACCCGGTGCCGTGTTGACGATCGAGCAGATGCGCGACGACGGCAACGAGCTGGCTGCCTACGTTGCGCATCGCTACGGCAAGAAAAAGGTGATCCTGTGGGGCAGTTCGTGGGGCTCCGTGCTGGCCGTGCACATGGCCAAGGCCCATCCCGAGCTGTTCTACGCCTACCTGGGCACCTCTCAACTGGTAAGCACGCGCGAGAACGAGGCTACCAGCTACGCCAACCTGCTCGGGCTGGTACGTGCTGCTGATGACAAGCCTTCGCTGGCCGTACTGGAAGGTGTCGGCAAACCACCATGGACCGATCCGCGCAGCTTCGGCAAGGTGCGTCGGGTGATCCGCAAGTACGAGGCCAAGGTCACCACGCCGTCACCGGAGGCATGGTGGACCCCCGTCGCCGAATACAACACGCCAAAGGCCAAGGCCGACTACGAGGCCGGCGAGGATTACTCCTTCCTCAACTTCGTCGGCATGCACGACGATGGCATGGCCTCGCACATCGACTTGCCCGCGCTCGGCACCGACTTTGCGATCCCGATGTTCTTTGTCGAGGGCGCGCACGATCTGCTGGCCCTGCCTGGGGTCGCGCAGCGCTATTACAACAGCCTGAAAGCCCCACAGAAGCACCTGGTGATACTCGAACACGCCGGCCATGATCCCAACCAGGACGTCGTCGATGCGGAGTACAAGATACTCAGGGAGCGCATTCGTCCCCTGGCGAAATAGGAACGGAACAAGCGATGTGGACGGAGGCCTCCGTCCCGGTTTTCAGCTTCACGTTGGCGATCTGCTGGCCCTTCTCTTCCTCCGTGCTGCGGATGAGTTCGATCTCGGCAGCAAAAAGGCGGCAGAGACGTTGATGTCGATCCCGCATGCGCTCGTTCGTCGCATACAGGAAGGTGACCATTCCGGACGCCCTTCCCGCCAAGGAGACAGCCATGTCCTATATCGATGGTTTCGTGATCGCCGTACCCACCGCCAACCGCGAAAAATTCATCGGGCACGCCAATACGTTCGATGCCATTTTTCTGGAGTTCGGTGCCACACGCGTGCTGGAGTGCTGGGGCGACGACGTGCGCGAGGGCAAGCTCACCGATTTCCGCCGTGCCGTGCAGGCGAAGCAGGACGAGTCTGTCGTGTTCTCCTGGGTGGAATGGCCCGACAAGGCCACCCGCGATGCCGGCATGGAGAAATTCATGAAAGATCCGCGCATGGAGGCCGCCGGCGACATGCCGTTCGACGGCAAGCGGATGATCTTCGGCGGCTTCGTGCCGGTGGTGAGTTTGCCGGCGTAGTGGCGAGGTCCAAAGCAACACGGGACAGGTTCAATGAACCTACCTTCCCAACGGCATCCCAACTCACTTAGGAGTCCTTGCCATGAACACTCCCGCCAAGATCAAGCCTTGCCTCTTCTTCAATTTCAATGCCGAGGAGGCGATTGCGCGGGTTCCACCCCGTGCAACAGATCGCGGCCACCAAGTCATCGTGGATAACGGCTCGCGCCGACGTCCCCGTCAGCCAGGAAAAAGTACGCCTGTCCCGCGAACTGGTGCGCTGGTGGCAACCGCAGACGTTCACGGCGAGCGGCGAGGGGCGCGCGCCACCAGGCCGGTGCGTTCGCATGACACGCGTCACTAGCTTGAGCTGGCCGGTGCTAGAAGAATGCCCTTCGAGGTCGTCACCATCGGAAGCCAGCATGAACACTTCAGGTCCTTCAGGTCGTCATGGGAATTACGGCATTGATGCACCCTACGTGCCCTTGTTCATGGGGATCGGCCTGCTGTGCTGCGTCGGACTTGTCGTGTTCGCGCACCTGCAGGCGTTCCTGACCAGCGCGGTCATCCTGGCTTTCATCCTTGCGTTCTACCTGCATACCACTTGGCGCGGAAAGTTCGCCGCCTGGCGGGCTCTACTTGGCGCACAGGCCTGGCGCGGCGACGAACAGGTGCTCGATCTCGGCTGCGGCCGCGGCGCGATCCTGCTGATGGTCGCGGAGCACATCCCGCGCGGCTGCGCCACCGGCGTCGACATCTGGAGCAACAAGGACCAGTCGGGCAACGCGATGGACGCCACCCTCCACAATGCGCGAGCAGAGGGGGTGGCCGAACGCATCGAACTGAAGACCGCCGACATGCGCGAACTGCCGTTCGCCGACGCCAGCTTCGATCTGGTGGTTTCCAACGTGGCGATCCACAACATCGGCGACCCGGCCGGCCGCGATCGCGCCATCGAGGAAGCATGGCGCGTGCTCCGCCCAGGCGGAAAGTTGCTGATCGCTGATATATGGAAAAGCCGGCAGTATCAGAAGCGTCTTGCCGCCCTGGGTATCCGCACCGAACGGCGTTCGCTGGGTTGGCGCATGTGGTGGGGCGGCCCGTGGATGCCGACCATGCTGGTCACGGCAAGCAAGTCCGCCGATGGCCACGCACAGGCCGACGGCGCAGAGAAAAGAGAAAAACGTGACGGAGGAAGTTAAGTGACCTTGAAACCAGGCTTGCGCCTACCTACGCCGTGTCGTGCCGCCGATGCAACGCGCCGCCTTGCGCAAAGACACTGGGATACTCCGGCCATCGACTCCACTCACGCCACGCCAAGCTCGCCTGGAAATACCGGGGATACCACTCCACATCACACAGCGCGGGGTCAATCGATGCGCCATCTTTCTGGATGACGACGACCGTCGCCACTACCTCGGTCTGTTGGGCGAGAGCGCCGCGAAACATGGCCTGCGAATTCACGCCTACGTTCTGATGGGCAATCACGTGCATCTGCTCGTCAGTTCCGACGAGTCTGGCCAGGTATCGCTGGCCATGCGCCAACTTGGCCAAGCGTATGTGACGGCCTTCAACCACCGCCATCGACGCACCGGAACGCTGTGGGAAGGACGCTTCAAATCCTGCCTGGTCGACTCGGATCACTACCTTCTTACCGCGTACCGCTATATCGAGCTCAACCCCGTTCGCGCCGCGATGGTCGAGCATCCGGAGCATCACCACTGGTCCAGCGTGCATGCCAACCTGGCACGTTGCGAAGATTCACTGGTGACACCCCACCCCTGCTTCATCGCGATGGGAAATATGCCGCTGGTGCGCGCCGAGGTCTACCGGGCGTGGCTCGAACAAGGCATCAGCGATGACGAGCTGATCGCCATTCGCCAACACCTGCAGCAGGAACGCGCCTTTGGAAGCAAACGCTTTCAGGCCATGGCGGAAAAGACACTCGGCCGGCCCGTCAGCCTGCGCCGACCCGGGCGGCCGAGGCGCGCGGACACCATGCCAGAGGGCCATTAACTTCCTCCGTCCCGGCTTGGCGGAACAACAGGATTAGACGAACCTGCCGCCTTTTTTTACACATCCCTGCCTAGTCATGCAGATCCACCTCCGCCAGCTGCAATTGCCCCGCCTGCGTTGACGCCAGGCGCTGGCTATACGTGTTGGTCGACATCCGCACGGGGGCCAACTTGCAATGCGCGCCTCCCGACGGCACGGCCCGCTTGCAATACACGTTCACGATGGCAACCGTGTATTGGGCGGAATTGATCAGATGGATCTGTCTCGCCACGCCAGGGCCGGACGAGTTGTCGATGGCCACGGCGACAAGCGGCTGCAGGGCGATGCCCCGCATCCGCAAGGCTTCCGATTTCTCGGCCGCCCGCTGTGCTTGTACGAACTGTCTGTGTGAGTTGCCGACAAGGGCATTCAATTTGTAGCCCACGTCCAAGTCGACGACGTAGGTATCGTATTGGGCTCGTACAGCGTCGACTGTGACTTTCCGCATGTTGGTGGTCCGAGTCTGGTCTTGGGCCGAGCTGACACCGCCGACGCCGGCAAGAGCGAGCGCAATGGTTGTGGCAATGATTAGCTTTTTCATGACGGTCTCCTGACGGACGCCAATGTCCGTTGGGTGATTTTGGGCTGGAGCCACGGCTCTTACTTGAGGGATTCCGGTGGAATCTGCGTGGATCCATTGATGATTTCCGATAGATCCGCCTGCTAGATGCGAGGGCTGGAAGACGCATGAAACCGTCATCAGATATGCGGCAACCAGATCGTTCCCGGGATGGGGCTGGGCATGCGCTTTCGCCCCCGGATCTCCTTGCCAATCCCCGTATGCGAGACCGGCCTTCCTGGAAACACTGGCGTATGGCCTCGGCGCCCTGCTGCTACCAGGCCACAAGACGCTGCGGGTCGCGCCGGGATGATGTCACGACACCTAAGCCGGTAAGTGTCGGCACCCTGCGGGAACCCACCGGCATACCTGGGGGAAATCGTGCCCATCCGCCGGCGTTCCCCCGGAGATCCTGATCCAGCCCAAGCACTGACCACGTAGCGAGCGTTACGTCTGGCAGGTGCCTCTGTGTCATCGACAGCCGCACACTGCGCCTGCAGGGTGAGTCACCGACAGGCACGATCATGCCCCCCTCCGAACTCGACACCCACTGGTTCTACCAATGCGATGGCATCGTCGTCGATCCATGCGCGCACCGACTGGAGCGTGATGGTCAAGCCCGGCAAGTGGAGCCCAAGGCCTATACCGTGCTGGTGACGCTGCTGGAGCAGGCAGGCAATGTGGTCGACAAGGATACGTTGCTTGATGCGGCGTGGGGTCACCGCTGCGTCACACCGGGCGTACTGAGCCACGCGATCTCGCAGCTGCGTCATGCCTTGGGCGACTCGGCACTCCATCCGCGTTACATTGCTACCGTGCACACCATGGGTTATCGATTCATGGGTGAGGTGCATCGGCGGCCGCGCCCCAGTCAGGTGGTGACCGATCCAGCACCCGACGGCGCGTTCTCGGAGATCGAGGCCGTGCCCGCCAGCCGCTTCAGCGCCCGCCTGGTAACACGATGATCAACTGAAACCGGCGGGAAACCGGGGTCACCATTTCGCCCCCGCCCCTGAGGTTTCGCTTTTCGCAACCGCACGAATCGCTGGCAAGGTCGATTGACCCTCACCCACCGCTGTGATATTGCCATCCGGTGGTCACAGAATCGAACAGTCCACGGGTGGACTATGCGTTCGGCGATATCCGCGTCGAGCCGGTGGCCCACCGCGTGTTGCGCGATGGTCACGAACTCGAACTGGAACCGAAAGCCTATTCCGTGTTGCTGCAGCTCCTGACCCATCCGGGCGAACTGATCCAGCGCGACGACCTGCTGGAACGCGTGTGGGGGCATAAGTACGTCACACCGGCAACGCTGAGCCACATCATCTCGCAGTTGCGCCAGAAGCTCGGCGACGACGCGGCGGAGCCGCACTACATCCAGACTGTGCATGGCTTGGGCTATCGCCTGATCGCCGGTGTGATTGCAACAAATCCAGCGGATGCCGCCGTCGCCAGGGTCGACGTGCCCCGCCCACCCCGCAATCCGGATCGCGACCGGCGCAGCATCGCCGTGCTGCCGTTCGTCAACATGAGCGGCGACCTGGAGAACGAGTACTTCAGCGACGGCATCGCCGAGGAGATCCTCAGCTTGCTGACCAAGCTGCCGCAGCTGAAAGTTTCGTCACGAACCTCCTCGTTCTTCTTCAAGGGCAAGGATGTCGACCTCCCGATGTTCGCGGCAAAGCTGGACGTTGGCACGGTGCTTGAGGGCAGCGTGCGCCGGGCGGGCAACCGCGTGCGCATCACCGCGCAGTTGATCGACGTGGCGTCCGACTCGAACCTGTGGGCCGAGACGTATGACCGCGAACTCCGCGATGTGTTCGCCATCCAGGACGATATTGCCCAGAGCATCGTCGATGCGCTGAAGGTCACCCTGTCACCGAAGGAGCGCCGCGCGATCCAGTACGTCGCCACCGCCGACGTGCAGGCCTATGACGACTATCTGCGCGGGCGCAAGTATTTCTATGCGTGGAACCGGCGCGATTCGCTGCGCGCCATCGACATGTACGAGCGCGCTATCGCACGAGACCCGAAGTACGCCGCGGCCTGGGCCGGCCTGGCGGATGCGTACGTCATGCGTCATCGCTTCCTGGATCCGAATCCCGAACATGTCGCCCATGCCATGGACGCCAGCGAGCGGGCCCTGCAGATGGATCCGGACTCGGCCGAGGCGCATGCCTCGCGCGGCCTGGCGCTGTATGTCAGCAAGCGGCTCAAGCAGGCCGAGCGGCAGTTCGAGACGGCCATGATGCTCAATCCGAACCTGCTCGAAGCCTATTTCCTGTACGGCATGATCTGCAGCTCGCTGGGCAATTTCGAGAAAGCCGCCTGGCTGTACCTGCGCGCCGCCGAAGTCAGCCCCGCCGACTACCTGCCGCTGGTATACCTGTCCCAGGCGTACAGCGAGATGGGCCGCAAGGATGATGAAAACAAGGCTCGCCATCGCGCGATCGAGCTGATCGAACGCGCCCTCGGCGTGAATCCCGACGACGCACGCGCCCGCTACATGGGGGCCGCGAATTTCGCGGCGGTGGGCGAGAAGGCCAAGGCGATCGAGTGGGCGAACCTGGCGCTGCGATCGAGCGAGGACGAGCCGATGGTGTTCTACAACGCAGCCTGCACGTTTGCGGTGCTGGAGGAACACGATCGGGCCATCGACCTGCTCGAGCGCGCGGTGAAGCTCGGCTGGGGTGATCGTGCCTGGATGGCGAACGACAGCGACCTCGCCTCGCTGCGCAACAAGCCCCGCTTCCAGGCGCTGCTGACCAGCCTGAACTGAAGCGCGCGGCGGCCGGCTCGCACCCTCGGAAAGTGAACCTGACCGGCTTTGACCTCTTAGCTTTAGACAGCTTCAGTGCTTTACCGCCTCGTCCGTCAACTCGGCCTCGATCAGCTGCACCGGGATGATTCCCGCTGCCCAGATCTTCTTCATCACGTCCGCCATGACGAACGGACGTCCAGCCTGTTCATCGTCAAAGGACACCTGGGCGATGAGATGATCCAGCTGAAGTTTGCCAATCACGTAGCTCGGCCCATACCCGGGTTGGCGGGCATACAACAATTGCTCGAATCCAACCAGCTGGCCGGTGGCATTCGACCAATGGCGTGGCGTCCACTGGCCCTGGAAATTGCCCGCCCGCGCCAGATCCCATTCGTTCGCCTGCACATGCAGCGAGGCAAGACCGCGGGCCGCCCGATTGGCAGCTGCAATCCAGACCAGTTCCCGACCATGCGGAATTCGGTCGTACAGCCCCGCTTGCATCACCATCTCCTCAAACGCCGTGGCAAAACCTTCGGAGCGAACGTCGAAGATATTGAACAAGGGAGCAGCGCGCCGGATCGGGCTGGCGTTCGGCTCATGTTTCATGCGCGCAAGGTCAAGCCAGTGCGTCGAGTGCGACTGCAAGGGAAGCGGATCGAGCGCCGTGATGTAGGTGAAAAAGTTGCGCTGTTCCGGTGGCGTGTACGTGCTTGCCTGTGTCACAAACGCGGCGCGCAGATACGGTTCGTTGCCGGCGAACCCGGCCTTCTGCAGGAAGTCCATGAGGTAAGCGGCCTTCGCTTGCGCCATCTTGTCGTACGCAGCCGGCTCGCTGATTTCCTTGATTGCCGGTACGTCGCGGTTGCGCAATTCCTCCAGCTTCAGCGATGCCAGCGAGCGGTCGAGTTCACGCTGCAACAGCAGCTCCTGAGCATCCCAGTCATAGGGAATGAGCTGAACATTGGCGGCATACCAGTTGTAATTCTCCTTGCCGACGCCGACTTGGCCGGTCTTCGTCGGCGCCTGTGCAGCCACCCATGCCGCAAACTCGTCGCTCGCCGCTTTCGCATTGGCTATCGCGGTCAGCAACTGCGGGCTGGCTCCCTTGAGGTTCGCCACAATCCCGCCATCCAGCGTGCGCATCACCAGCTTGCCGGCGGCCAGCGAAGACAACGCTTCGCTCTGTTCCTTGAAGGCGCGGTCGCCATAGACCCACAGTCCCCTGGCGTTGCTGTTCTTGAGGTTGATCCGGGCCGCCTTCAGGTTGTCCGGAACCGCCGCCAGCATGGCGGTGAGCTTCTTCTCGTCCGACGCATTGAGCGGATAGTTGAAATCGTAAAGATTGATATTGGGATAGGCCGACGGACCCTCATGCGCCGGCACGTCGCTCCAATCGGCGAACACCGTTGCGTAAAAAGTTGGATCTCGCGCCCACGGCATCAAGACGCGGAAATCGAAGTCCAGCCCGTTCATCTCCGCGTGGACCAGCTTGTAGTCGATCAAGGCGCCCTTCGGCCAGCCGGACGTATCGATCGCCTGCAGGCGTGCCTTGTACTTTTGAAACTCGACTTTCTTTGCGGCGATCGCAGCGACTGAATAGTCCGGCTTGAAGTCAACCGTCGCCGGAAGCACAAACACGCGCCAGTCCGAAAACAAGCGGGTGAGCTCGCCATAGTTGGCAGGATAGTTTGCTGGCCCCGATGCCTTCGCCGATGAAGGGCCTGCGGGTGGCGCTTGCGCAGATCTGGCCGCCACCGGAAAGACGCAAGCGGCAAGCGCCAGAACAACACCGCAAAACATGGATTTCATGAGTCTCTCCGTCGGAAAAAGGGTCAGAAAAAACCGGACGGAGGAAGTTGAGTGACCGGCAAACCCGGCATGCGCCCACCCGCGCCCTCACGTGCCACCGATGTTACGCGAGGCCACGCGTCAGAACACTTGGGTACGCGGTGGAAACGCTCGGGGCGTGAAAGCGCGGCCAGAGTGCCTTCCGCAAGCGCCGCCCCTCGTGCACAAAAGGGGTTGGGTTCATTTCCCTCACGCAATCGGCGCACCGGCACGCTCGGGGAGGGGCGCTTCAAGGCTGCCTTGGTTAATGCCGACCGCTATCTGCTCACGAGCTACCGCTATATCGAGCCCAACCCGAACTAAAGTGGGTCAGAGCCAGGTCAGAGCCCGTTCCGCCAGATTTATTGTTGCGTCTCGGGCGATGCGCAGGACGGACGCTGGCGCAGCGGCCAATCATCGCCTCGATTTCGCGCTGGAATCGCGGCGCGCCAAGCGCACGTTGCTGTTGTACGTACGTGCGAATCTCGGCCAGGCGATCTTCGCCCAATGCTTCCTTGAACAGTTGTCGATAGGCAACGCAACGTTCCGCCGCATCGGCACCAAGACGCAGGTATTCGGCGTGTGGCACGACCACGGTGTTCGGCAACGCCTGCGCATTGGCGCGATAGCTCGACCACGCATAGTCGGCCGGGTCAGCCACCATGGCGGCGCGCACGGGGTTCAACTCGATATAGCGATAACAGGTGAGCAGGTAGCGCTCGGTATGGACCAGGCAGGACTTGTAGCGGCCTTCCCACAGCGTGCCTGTGCGCCGATACCGCCCGTTGATGTAGCCCACGTATTGGCGACCCAGCCACTGCATCATCCGCGACACCGCGCCAACCGATGAGGGCGTCACCAGCAGATGCACGTGATTGGTCATCAACACGTACGCATGCACCACACAACCGTAGCGGATCGCGGACTCACGCAACCCGGCGAGGTAACGACGATAGTCGTCCTCCACATAGAAACAAGGCTGTCGATCATTGCCCCGCTGCACCACATGCTGCGGTACGTCAGCGAGATCTGGTCGGGGTTGGCGCGGCATCCGGCTGCTCCGTGGAAAACACCACGTCAGCCTGGCAACTCGCCGCCGCGCCGCCTATCAGGATTCCCGCGTCCCCTCGTCAGCCCTCCCAAACCCGGCGAGTAAGGGGCTCTGACCCGGTTAGCTCCGCCCTGCCGGCAGACCGTGACCGCCTCGATTGACTCTCGCAACCCGCGAAACAGGGGTCCGCGAAACAGGGGTCAGAGTCGACTTGCTACAGGCCTCGCGCAATTAAAGTGCACTCTGACCCCTGTTTTACTTTTGACCCCTGTTTTACTTTTTCTACTTTTCCCGAAAGAACGCACACGCCCAATGAATGGCTCTTGGCCTGGTACATGGCGGCGTCTGCGGCGCGCAGGTAGTCATCGGTTGTCGCGAAGCCGGCCTGGCTGCTGACCACCCCGATGCTTGCGCCGCTGGTCACGGTGTGCGTGCCGATCTGGTAGGGGGCCGCGAGGGCGGCGGCAATCTGTCGGGCCCGTTCGGTTGCACCAGCGCGATCGACAGACTCAAGCAGCAGGATGAACTCATCGCCACTCATGCGGGCGACAAGATCAACAGCCCGTACGCAGGATTCAAGCCGGTGTGCAACCTGCTGCAACAGTTGGTCACCCACATGGTGTCCAAGGGTGTCATTGACTGCCTTGAACTGATTGAGGTCCAGCAGCAGCACGGCGAACATGGTGGTGTCGCCTTGTGTCAGCGCGTCATCACCTTTCGAAGCACCGTCTTGATGCAGCGCGATGGCGTGCTCGAGGCGATCGCGGAACAACGGCCGGCCGGGCAAGTTGGTCAAGGCGTCGTAAGAGCTGCCGCGTTCCGCCAGATCGCTCAGTGACCCAGCCATCCGCACTGCCACGCCGTCTTCGAATTGGGCGACCCCGCGCCAATTGACCCACACCAATCGCCCCGATCCATGACAAGCGCGGAAATCCACTGAAAAGTTCGGGCGGCTGCCCGACAGGTGCCTGCGGTAAGCCGTCTGCACGCGCTCGTGGTCATCGGGATCCATGAGCTGTTGGAGAAAGTGCCAGCCGTCATCGTGCAGGTTGCCGGTGTCGCTCAACCCGACAATCTCATGGAAGCGTTGGGACACATGCAAGACGTCCGTCTTCAGGTTCCAATCCCAGATACCGTCATTGGATCCGCGGGTGGCGAGTGAATAGCGGTTGTCGGATTGAACCAGTTCGAGTTCGGTGCTTTTCTGCCGGGTCACGTCAATCATCAGGCCGATCATGCGATTCGGCCGCTCCTTGTCGACAACCACCCGACACAGGTCGCGCACCCATACGACCTTGCCGGATTTGGCCATCAACCGGTAACTCATCTCGTACGCATAACTGTGCGTCGCGTTGTACGCGGCATCGTCAATGGCCACTGCTGCCGGCAAGTCATCGGGATGCACATGCGTCCGCCAGAAACTCGGGTCGGACCGCCACTCTTCCACCGTGTAGCCGAAAAGGCGCTCGACTTGCGGGCTCAGGAACGTATTGCCCACGCCGAGCTCGGCTTCCCAAACGACGCCGTCGATGGTTTCCAGCAGCCGCAGGAAGCGCTGGCGGACCTCCATCAATACCTGTTCGGTGATCTCGGTGATCTCGATCAGCACGCCCTGGCGACTGATCACCCGATTCGCTGCGTCAGACTCCGGCTGGAGCTGCAAACGCATCCAGCGATAGTCCGAGTTTGCCAGGCGCAGCCGGAACACCGGCATGCCTGATCGCAAGGTTCCGGTGTCGTCGGGATGCACAAAGTCGAGCAAGGACTGGCCCAGCGCCCCATCCACCGAATGGCCCGTAAGCTTGTGCCAGGCGGGATTCAAGTAGGTGATGATCCACACCGCGTCCGTTTGCACCACCGCCTCGGGCAGCAGCTGCAGCAGTTGTCCGGACAGCGTGGAATTGGCAAGCATCAGTCGTCCATATTCACCGAAGCGCCATCATCCAGTCCAGCCTTTGAGCGTGATGCCTGGGCCAGGATGATGCAGTCCATCGGGCGCAGCCATGTCGGCGGGTTCCAGGAAACAGGGGTCGGAAACAGGGGTGAGAGTCGACTTTCTACAGGACTCGCGCACCTAAAGTGACTCTGACCCCTGTTTTGCTCCTTGTTCTTGGTGATCAGGCGGCAGCGACGATGCCGGAGACGAGATCGCGATAAGTGTGCAGCGGCCTTCCCAGAAGCGCGGTCAGTCGCGCCACATCGCCCTGCTCGGGAACCATGCCGTCACTGAGAAAGCGCTCGGTCATCAGACGCATGTCAAACGCCATCCACGCCGGCATGAACTGGCGCAGGTTTTTTTCGAAGGCGGCGGTGTCGTCACCGCCGTAGGCGATCGTGCGACCCAGCGCCTCGGACCAGATGGCCGCCACGTCGTTGCCGGTCAGCGTGTCCGGGCCGACGACGTTGAGCGTGGTGGATGGCAAAAGCGCATCAGACTGCTCGCGGCGCAGAAGCTCGATGGCCGCGATCTCGGCGAGGTCGCGGGTGTCCACCATGGCCAAACCCTTGTTGCCGATCGGCATCGGATAGACGCCGTGGCCGAGGACGACGTCCTTGATGGTGAGTTCGTTACTCATGAAATACGCAGGGCGAAGGATCGTGGCGCTGAAGCCCATCGCCTCGATCATTCGCTCGACGCCAAACTTGCCGGCGAAGTGCGGCACGTTGACGTAGACGTCGCTGTGAATGACCGAGAGATAGACGACCCGCTTGATCCCGGCCTCGCGGGCCACGTTGAGCGCGACAAGCGCCTGGGTGAACTCATCGGGCACGACGCCGTTGAGCAGAAAGAGCGTCGATACACCATCAAATGCATTGCGCAGCGAATCGACATCGAGGAAGTCGCCCTGCACCGTGCTGACGCCCTCGGGCAAATCAGCCTTGGCGGGGTCACGCACCAGAGCACGCACGTCGGCGCCGCGTTTGGCGAGTTGATCGATGACCTGGCGGCCGATGTTTCCGGTAGAGCCTGTAACGAGAATCGTCATGGTGTTTCTCCTGTGCGTTGAAGGGGCAGGTCAACTATCCGTGGTTCACAGATGGTCCGATAGACCTTATATTGGTATCCGCTGTCTCACTGGTGGAACCATGGATTTCCTCGCACTGTCCGACTTCAACCTGGTGGCCCGCCATGGCGGGTTTGGCCCAGCCGTGCGCGCCAGCGGTCGCCCGAAGGCGACACTTTCGCGTCGAGTCGCCCAGTTGGAGGCCACCCTCGGGCTGCGCCTGTTCGAGCGGGGAGCACGTGCCCTGAAACTCACCGAGGAAGGTCGCGCGCTTTACGAGCGAACGAGCGCACTGATGAGCGAAATTGACGAGGTGGTCGCCAACATCGCGTCGCGGGGTGATCAACCACGCGGCAGGTTGCGCATCAGCGCCCCTTTGCTGATATCGCAAACCGCGATGGGGAAAATCGCCGCCGGGTTCGCGCTGAAATTCCCCGACGTGCGACTGGAAGTGACAACGGAAGACCGCGCCGTCAACCTGGTGGAGGAAGGCTACGACGTGGTTATCCGCGTCAATCCGGACGCCGACGAGAACCTGGTCGGGCGCATCTTTCTGCATGACCGATTGGTGGTCGTCGCCAGCCAGGATCTGGCACGACCCGAAACTGGCCAGTCCGCGCCCGCCGTGGTGCGCGGCGTTGGCGCTCAACCGACGAGCTGGGAGGTCATGACACCCGCGGGAAAATCACGAATCCCGATCCAGCCGATCCTTCGACTGTCATCGCTGGTGATGGTCCGGGATGCCGTGCGGGCAGGCGTCGGGATTGCGCAGCTCCCCATCTCCCTGGTCAGCCATGATCTGGCTGCAGGAGCGCTGCAGCACTGGGGTGATGTGCAGGGCACCGACATTGCGTTGTGGGTGCTCTACCCATCGCGGCGACTCTTGAGCGCGCGCGTATCCGCATTCGTGGACTATCTGAGGGAAGCCTTCCCTACCGGCTCGCCTGACGAGCTTGCTGCCTATCTTGAATCGACGTCGTGAACGCCAGGCGTACCTGGTGTGGCCGGAGCAAGAGATCAGCGACGACGAGCTGATCCCCATTCGTCAGCACCTGCAACAGGAGCGTGGCTTTGGCAGCAAGCGCTTTTCGGACATGCCGGAAAAGACCCTGGGGCGGCCGGTGAG
>JBEPVP010000004.1:0-45437 GCA_041690935.1 Rhodanobacter sp. | reverse complement strand
TAGAGCGCATTGGGCTGAGGCACGGTCGCAGCGGGCACGGGCCAGGCGGAATCATTCGCGCGCACGACGCTGCGCGTGTAGTAGTTGACGCCTAGAAAATCGAGCGGTTGGCGAATCAGCTCGAAATCGGCTTGCGGCCAGGCGGGCCAGTGTTCGCCGAACATGCTACGCAGTTCACCCGGATAGCGGCCCAGCAGCACCGGATCGAGATACTGCCGGTTCATGTACGCATCGGCACAGGCGCACGCAGCACGATCGGCTTCGCTCGGCGATGCGGGATATTTAGGTTCGAGATTGACGACCAACCCGACCTGATGCCTGCCGTGCGCACGATAGGCCTGCACCGCGGCGCCATGCGCGCGCAGCAGGTTGTGCGTGACGATCGGCCCTTCATGACGCGTGCTGCGACCGGGGGCCAGCACGCCGCGCACATAACCGCCGTCGCTGACGACCCACGGCTCATTGATCGTGACCCATTTCTTCACGCGCCCATCGAGCCGGCGAAAGACCGCGGCGGCGTAGTCGGCGAACCACAGCGCAATGTCCGCGTTCAGCCAGCCGCCCTGCTCGTCCAGCACGGCCGGCAGATCCCAGTGATACAGCGTGACCAGCGGTTCGATGCCGGCCTCGAGCAATTCATCGACTAGGCGGTCGTAGAAGCCGAGCCCGGCCTCGTTTACGGCGCCCCGGCCTTTCGGCATGACGCGCCCCCAGGCAATGCTGAATCGATACGCGTTCAAGCCCAGTTCGCGCATCAGTGCGATGTCTTCCCGGTAACGATGATAGTGATCGCAGGCGACGTCGCCGGTGTCGCCGTTGCTCACGCGCCCGGGCGTCTGACAGAAACCCTGCCAGATCGACGGGCCCGCTCCATCGGCAAGCGGCGAGCCTTCCACCTGGTAGGCAGAGGTCGCCGTGCCCCAGATGAAACCTTCTGGAAATCGCCCGCTCCGATCTGTCACGGCCATCAAAGTAAACGCTTACATAGCCTTGTTGAGCGCGATTGTATACGATCCCGGGCGGAACGAATCGCTTAGGAAAAAGCATGGCCGGAGTGCGGCTTACCCAGGTCCGCAAGGTTTTCGACAACGGCCACGTGGCTGTGGCAGGCGCGACTTTTGACGTCGCCGACGGCGAACTCGTGGTGCTCGTGGGTCCGTCGGGCTGTGGCAAGTCGACACTGCTGCGCATGATTGCGGGCCTGGAGAACATCACCAGCGGCGAGTTGCGCATCGGGGACCGGCTGGTCAACGACATGGCGCCGCGCGACCGCGACATCGCGATGGTGTTCCAGAGCTACGCGCTGTACCCGCACATGAGCGTGCGAGAGAACCTGGCCTTCGGATTGCGCCTGCGCGGAACGAGCAGCGCGGACGTCGAGGCGCAGGTGCGCGCCGCGGCTGCCACGCTCGAGCTCGGCGAACTCCTCGATCGCAAGCCGCACGCCCTTTCCGGCGGCCAGCGCCAGCGCGTCGCGCTCGGTCGAGCGCTGGTGCGCAATCCGAGTGTGTTCCTGCTCGACGAGCCGCTGTCGAATCTCGATGCGAAGTTGCGCCTGAGCGTGCGCAGCGAAATCGGCCGGCTCCATCGGCGGCTGCGCGCGACGATGCTGTACGTGACGCACGACCAGATCGAGGCCATGACGCTCGGAGAACGGATCGTCGTAATGAATGCCGGCGCAATCCAGCAGATCGACACCCCGATGAACCTGTACAACGAACCAGCGAATCTGTTCGTCGCGGGCTTCATCGGCAGCCCATCCATGAATTTTTTCCGCGGCCGTCTCAGCAGCGTCCCGCGCGCGCAGCTCCAATGCGCCGGCGCGTCACTGCCGCTTCCCGCTGGCTGCCTCGAATCGCCCTCGCTCGCCTCCGTGGCCGGCGACATCATCGTCGGCGTGCGTCCCGAGGACCTGTTGCTACGCCCCGAGGGCGCAGCGATGAGCGACGAGTACGCGTTCGACTGCGTACTTGAGAGCATCGAACCGGTGGGCAATGAAATCTTCCTGGGCGTACGCTTCAACGGCGGCGAGTACGTATGCCGCGTGCCACCGCAGCTGCTCCCGGAACGCGGCAGGACGGTGAACCTGCGCTACGTCGCAGAAAAACTGCGCTACTTCGATGCCGCGACGGGCGCACGCCTGGCCTAGACCTGCTGACGCCTGTGGCAGCGCTGATGCCTGTGGCAGCGCTGATGCCTGTGGCAGCGCTCCAGGCGCCGCGCGCGCTCAGGTCCGGCGGCCGGTGGCGCCCAGTGGACGGCCCACCAGACCCTGGCGGGTCGCATACACAGTCACGGCGGCAGAATTGTGCAGGCCGAGCTTGCGCATCAGGTTTGAGCGGTGCTTTTCGACTGTCTTCACCGACAGGCTCAGCGCCTTGGCAATGGACTTATTGGGCTCGCCGGCGCCGATGAGCGTCAGGACCTCGCGTTCGCGGTTCGTGATCGGCGCCGCCGCCACGGCAAGACGCGCGGCCAGGCGTTCGGCATATTGCGCCAGAATCCGCGACTCCACCGAGTCGCTGAAAAAACGACGCCCGGCACCTACCACGCGCAGCGCCTCGAGCAATTCAGCGTAACCGTCATCCTTCAGCAGATAAGCACACGCACCCGCCTGCATCGCCAGCCGCATCTGTGGCTCATCTGCCGCGCGGGTGAGCACCAGCACGCGCGCGGCGCTGCCCCCCTTTGCGAGCGCGGCGATCAGCTCGGTTATCGAGTGGCCGTCGACCTGGAGGTCTGAGACCACGAGGTGCGGCTTGGTACGCGCTGCGATGCGCAGCGCTTCTGGCAGGGAACGCGCCGCGCCGACCACTTCGATGCCGGATTCCGAGCCGAGTGAAACGCGCAGGCCGTCACGCAGGACCGCGGTTTCGTCGAGCAACAGTACGCGCAGGATTCCGGGCTGGAGCGGAGCGCGGGCCGTGACCTGCAAACGGCTCATCGCAGTAACGGTCGGATGAGCGCTTCGAGTTCTGCCGTCTCGAAAGGCTTGGCCAGGACCGCGTCAGCCCCGACGTTGGCCGCCGCGGCGAGGTAGGCGCGCGTGGTGACCGCATCGGGTCCGTAGCCACTGAGCTCGAAATTGCCACCGCCCGAGATGGCGATGACTCGCAGCCCTGGAAATTCGCGGCGAATGCGGCGGATCAGCTCCACACCGTCCATTCCAGGCATGATGATGTCGACGATTGCGAGGTCATAGACTTCTTTTTTGAACTGCAACAGCGCGGTCTCCGCGTCTGCGGCGACGTCGACGCACAGCTCGTCTTCCTCGAGCACTCGCTTGAGCGCATGGCGGACGAAGGGCTCGTCATCGATGACCAGGACCCGCTTCATGCTCTACCAGCAGCGAGCAATTGATCAAGCTCCTGGCTGGTCACCAACCGGTTCTCGATGGCAAAGCGGGTGACCCCGGCCGCGCTCCTGAGACCAAGCCGCCGCATCAGCACGGTGCGCAATTTCTCCGTCGCCTTCACACCACGCCCGAGTTCGCGGGCGATCCGGCGCGTGGGTACGCCCAGCGCGATCAGGCGGATGACGCACGCCGCCGACTCATCCAGCGCACCGGCGACGGGCAGCCGGGATGCACCGCTGTCCTCCAGCCAGTCGTTGACCACGGATTCCCACACACTTCCGGACACGGTGCGTCGACCGCTGGCCGCGCGCCGCACGGCGCGCAGCAGTTCCGAGCGCGAGGCATCCTTGCACACGAAACCGATGGCGCCGCCGACAAAGGCGGCGCGCACGCATTCGAGTGAGCCATGTGCGGTCAGCACCAACACCATTACGCGCGGAAATTCCCGATGCAGGGCCTGCACCGCCTGGTCGCCCGACATTCCGGGCATGTAGAGGTCGCAGAGGATCAGGTCGGGACGCGTGTTGCGCACCAGCGCTATCCCTTCGGCCAGGTCGCCGGCGCAGCCTACGACGTCCAGATCGGGCTCAAGCGCGAGCAGTGTCGCCAATCCATCCCGCACCACGACGTGGTCATCGATCAGCAGCACCCGGCAGCGACGCATTTCTCGCTGCGATCGCCAGCCCGGCCAGATCGCCGCCCGTTCGCGTTTCCTGGCTGTCATCCGAATATTATCCGATAGAAGAACTCAGGCCGCAGCGGGAAAAAGTACCCGAAAATTGCTCCCAGTGCCTGACTGGCTGGTCACCAGTATGCGCGCGCCGAAGCTTTCGGCGATGCCGTGCGCCACCGACAGCCCGAGGCCGGTGCCCTCGCCCACGGAGCGGGTTGTGTAGAAGGGCTCGAAAATGCGCGCGATCGTCGCGGGATCCATGCCGGCGCCCGTGTCCTGCACCGTCAACTCCACATAGTGGCCCGCAGCCACGCCTTCCGGGCTTTCGGCGTTGATGTCGACGTGCGACACCGCCACGGTCACCGTGCCCGGTGCCCCGGCGAGCGACTGATAGGCGTTCTTGCACAGATTCACCACCAGCTGCACGATCAGTGACCGGCTTGCCTGCACCAGCCGGCACTCCGTCGCCGGGCGAATCACCAGCTGGCAGTTGGGCAGGATCAGCGGCCGGAAGAGTTTCATGGCCTCGTCAACCGCCTCGCGCAAGTCTACCGGCTCCATGACGAGGCCACTGATGTCGTGGCTGAATGCGAGGATCTGTTTGACGAGGTCGCGTGCGCGCCGTGCCGCCGCGAGCACCGAAGCCACGTCCTGGCGCGACTCGCTGTCAGTGGGCAGGCGCTTCTGCACCAGCTCACCCAGCAGGATGATCGGCACCAGGATGTTGTTGAATTCGTGCGCGATGCCCCCAGCCAGCGTGCCGACCGTCTCGACCCGCTCGCGGTGCTGCAACTGACGTTCGAGACCCGCGCGGCGCAACTCGAGCAGGTCCTTTTCGTGGATCTCCTCGCGCAGGCGTTCATTCGCGCCCACCAGTTCACTGCGCATGCGGTCCAGATCGCGTGCCAACGTGTGCAGTTCGACGATCGGCGTGCGCAGCCGCAGTTCCTGGTTGTAGGCTCCGTCGGCAATCGCCCGTGCCGCGCCCTGGAGCCGCCGCACCGGCCGCGCAATTGCCATGCCCACGAATAGCGCGGCCAGTGCCGACAGACCGAGGTAAGCGCTCAGCGTCCAGAACATCCGTTGGCGGGCGGAAGCAATGGTGACGCCCGTCGGCCGTTCGTCGTACCCCAGCCGCAACTGCAACGTGGCCCCGCCGCGCACCACAGGCATGCTGATGAAGTAGATGTTGTCACCATGCTGACCGAAGGCGAAGTCCTGTTCCGTCGGAAACGCCAGTCCGCGACGGTTCAGTTCGCTGCGCAGGTTCAACGACGGGCCGGTGAGATCGGCGTAGACGCCGTCGCCGTTGAGGATCACGGTGTCAAGCAGGTCAGTCGTGAGCTTCGGCGAATCGATTGCCGTGCCGACCTCGAGCTGATCGGCCATCAGGCGCGAGAAGGTACGGACTTTGCCGACGAACAGGTTCTCGTGGCTGCGCTGCACGACCGCGCCCAGGCTCGAATAGAGAAAATAGAACAGTACCGCATGGCCCCCCAGGACCAGCGTGGCCATCGCGGCCGCGAGCCTGAACCTCACTCGCGCCACAGTTCCCTCAGGATCCGCACTTTCGGATTGCGCAGTGCCGCCGATTCCCAGGCGTAGCTCACCGCACCGGCGCTGCTGCCAACCACATTGAGCAGTTGCGAATTGTCGCTGTAGGCGGCTGGCATGCGGCGTCCCTGCTCCAGCGTGAGCTGCAGCAAGCGCCGCTGGTAGGTGGGTTCCGACATCGATACCACGTACTGCAGGAACACCATCTTCAGCTGTTCGTCGGAATCATTGCGCGCCGCGTGCAGCGTGACATCTCCACGCTGGACCGGAATGCCGAGGAACAATCGCTTGATGTCGATCGCATCGAGCATGGTCACGGGACTCGCCGCATTGACAATCAGCACGACGCGATCGGCGCGCGCAGCCGCGGGCAACACCGCCCCTGCCAGGCACAGCAGCAGCGCCAGGATTGGAGCCCGGCGAATCACGGCACTACCGTGCTCCATTGAATGCGTTCGGCCGACTGCGTCGCGTTGATGGTGGTCAGTCGCGACAGCTCGATGGTGAGGGCCTGTCGGTGCGCAAAATCCCAGCGCAGGCCGGCGAGCGTGCCGTGCGCCACGAAGTCGTCGGCGTGGATCGATATGAAGCTGGCACGCGTGGCGTTGTCGGAATTCTCATGCCGCACGAAGGCGGTCAGTCCGTGAGTGAAGCGCCGCTCGAGCTGCAGGTAGCCGGCGTCGAAGTGCTCGTGCCGTTCGCCCGCAGCACTCTGCAACGCTACGCCGACGAAATACACTGCGCCAACGGTATGCCAGGATTCGCGGTCGATATTGAGGTATACGCCGGCGATATTCTGGTCCACGACCTGCGCGTTCAGCATCGCGCCGATGGTCGGATCGAACACCGGCGTGCGGTGCCGCCCGAACAACAGGCCAACGCTGCTGCTGCCGAGGTATTTGGGCAGGAAGGAAATGCGTGCGGTTTCCGAAACGCGGTGGCCGCCGTGGTTGCTGCGCAGCAGATCGATCGGGCTCAGCCCGTCCGAGTCCAGCACGCTGCCATAACCAACGCCAACCGAGACCTGCAGGCCGGCGACGGCCCCGAGCGGGCGGCGCGATTCCAGCAGGGTTCCGGTCAGGTGTTGGGGTACCAAACCCTCTTCGTCCTCCCAGGCCTCGATGGCTGGCCGCGTTATGGCCGTCTGCAGGTAATGCCCGTGGTGAAGTTCGTTGTTCCAGGCGCTGCCGGGCTGGTGGAATCGGCCAAGCCAGATCAGCGTGTCGGGCACCGGCTCAAAGCCGACCTGGAATCGCTCCATGTCCTGTTCGTCGACGCCCAGGTTGAACTCGCCCAGGGTGCGCCAGCGGCCCCGGTTGGCCGCAAACACCAGGTCCGCAATGCCCCAGCTGTCTTCGCGACGCGCGGGCCTGAGATCGACGCCGTCGTGAGCCACCCCCTGCAGGCTCAGGAACAATTCAAAATTGCCCATGCCATGCTGGTGGTCATCGGCCCGGACGGGCCACGGGGCCATGAGGGCGGCCACGCTCAGGGCCGCAATGCAACGCAACGGATAACGCACGACGCCTCCCAGGGGGCGACCCGACTGGTCGCCGACTTGAGGCTACTTTAGTCCGCCGTCATCGCCGGCGCAGTCAATTGGGCCTCCACGGCGGCGCGAAGCCGCGCAGCGGACAGGGGACCGCGATTGGCGGAAAGCACCGCGACCAGCGTGCCGGTGGGCGCAATGATGTACGTCAGCGGCAAGACCTGCGGCGGGCCAAATCCGTTGACGCTCGCTTCCGCCAGCAGACCCGTGCGGTAGGCAACGCCGCGCGCAGCCTTTACGGCGTCCCTGCGATCGTGCGGGTCGTCAGCGCTTAAGCCCACGACCACCACCCCTCGCTCACGATAGTCGCGCGCCAGCGCGTCCAGCAACGGCATTTCGCTGCGGCAGGGCCCGCACCAGCTGGCCCAGAAATTAAGCACCACAACTTTGCCACGGAGCGCGGCCATGTCAATCGTGCCACCGTCAAAGCTTCGCGCGACCAGCGCTGGCGCCGCGCGCCCGAGCGCGCGCGCTGGCGCCGAGCGCGCCGGCGACGCCAGCAAAACGGCCAGTGCCGCCAGCATGCTGCAGCCGACAAACCTAGAGCAGATAGCTGACATTGAGTTTCCACATTTCATTGGCGAACAGTTGGTTGCCGCGCGCGTTGGTATACACCGGCAAGGCGACGTCGGCATAGACGCGTACCTTGTCCTGCGCCACTTCGATGCCGGGGGAAACCAGCAACCGCGAGTAGCCCGAGTCGTTGACGAGCGCGTCGGCGCCGCCGTCAGCGCGGCGATAAACAGCGCGAAGCTGCATGATAGGGATGAATTTCAGAACCTGGTGCGTCGACCAACCTTCGAAGTAAGCGCCGAAAACCGCGACGCCCTCCGCGCCGGGCCGGTAGTTGGCCTTGTGCGCGACGGGCTGGTCCCACTGCCCCTGCACGAAATAGCTCCAGCGGTTGTCGGCGGTGAGCCGGCCGAGGTGATAGGCCCCCGCGAGGATATCGGTACTGCCGCTGCCGATCTGCGTATCAGCATCGAAGTCCGGGAAGCTCGTGTCCCCGTTGGCGAGCTTCAGTCCAAATGTGAGGCCGGTGGACATGTCCGCGGATAGACCTGTGTAGCTCGTCTTGATGCGGATGTCGCCGACTGCACCGTGGGTGCTGCTGACGATGTCGCCCGTGTCTTCATCGGCAGTCTGGAAATAGCGGTGCCAGTACGGCACTTCGACAGTCAGTCCCCAGGTACGGTTGAACTGGTACTGCCCGCCCAGCGTCCAGAAGCTGGAGCGGATCTCCTTGTCGTCATTGTTGGCCGCCGGCGCGCCTAAGATGCCGCTGCGATTGTGGCTTTGATCAAGGTAATCGAACTCAGCGAACAGCATGCCGCCCGCATGGCTCGCATACATCGAGCTGGTGCCGACATCAAAGATGCCGCAGCCGCAAGCACAGGCGAGGCTAAGCCCCGGAAAGGCCAGCAGCAGCGCCGCGAGGCGCAATTGTCGAATGATCATGAAAGGTCTCCTGCAGGAATTGGATGGAGCAGCGCGGTCAGAGGACCGGAGCGCGGCCTACGCAATCGGGATTCAGGCAGGAGACGGAGGGCCGCGAGGCGCTTGATGTCGCGGCGGAGGTGCGCGGGGTATGGACACCACCACTGCCGGTTCTTCGTGCACAAGCAGTTCGAAATCGTGTTTCGGCAGTGCCAGGGATGCCGGCGCCAGGCCCGCCGTGGAAGCAAGTGCAAATGGACAATCGGCCGCCACATGCGAGCCAGCGTGAGTGGCGTGCGCCATCTCCATACCGGGCATGGCCACACCCTGCATGGCGATCGCACCGTCGCTCGAGACCGGACCGGCGGGCCGGTGAATTCCGGCAGGACACACGACAAGTTGTACGTGTCCATCGACTGCAGCAACCATGAAACCTGCAGGAATCGCGGCCTTCAGCGCCATGGCCAGTAACGCCAGTGCCGCAAACCAGCGGCGCGCCAGGACCGATCGTCTCAGATGTTGCAGCGACATGCTCAGGAGCCGATGACCTTGCGAAATTCGTCTGCGCCCGCGGGCCCGCTACTCTCGTTGGCCATGAGATGGTGGTTGAGGGCGAAACGGGTGATGTCCGCGGTATTGTGCAGGGAGAGCTTGCGCATCAGATTCGCGCGATGTTTTTCGATGGTCTTGACGCTGAGGTTGAGCTCCCGCGCCACCGTTTTGTTGGAATGCCCCGAGGCAATTCGCGTCAACACATGGCGCTCGCGCGCCGTGACCGATTGCAGCGGATCGCGCGGTGCACCGATACCACCGTTGTGCAGGTAGGTCGCCAGCACGCGCGAGGCCACCGCCTTGCAGAGGAACTGTTGACCCGTTGCCACGGTGCGGATGGCAGTGATCAGTTCGGCGTGGCCGGAATCCTTGAGTACATAGCCGTCCGCCCTGGCGTCCAGCCCGGCGCGGATGTATTCCTCGCTGGCGTGAGCGGTGAGCAAAACGGTGCGCGCCGCCGGACACACCTTGCGCAATTCCCGTACCAGCAGCAGCCCTGAACGGCCCGGCAGGCCGATGTCTGTGAGCACCACATCAGGAAGCAGGCGCACGGCAAGTTCGACTGCTTCGTCGAAGGTACTTGCCTCGCCCACCACGTGCAGATCCTGCTGCAATTCGAGAAGCGCACGCAACCCCTCGCGCAGAATGGTGTGATCGTCCACCAGCAGCAACGAAAGCGGAGTCAATGCGGTATTCATCACAGGGGTGTGCCCGCCAATGCCGGGCACGGCGCCGGCGTGGCCCCCAGAACACCGGTTGCCTTGGTCGCTTTTCTGGTCTGGCTCCCGACCACCTGCCCTATCCCTCCGGATTCCCCAGTTATTCATTGTAACGGGAAAACGGGGCACGCCACGTGCCGGTTCCCCGGGATCGTCCTGCGAGGGCGGAAGCGGCATGACTGCGCACCGGCTAAACTCGCTGATCTCCGCTATCTGTCACGCTCGCCGTGACCATCTCGACCATCATGCCCGTCTCGGTCACCCTGCCCGTCATGATCGCCGTGGTTCCCGTGATCACTGCCCCCGGGAATGATTTCCCGGCACGCGTTGAGCGCATAGCCGTCCGGCAGCCCGTCTCTCAACGTGGCGCCGAATTGGGAATAGGCGATGCCGTATTCAGGACTTTGCTGGAGCATAACCAGTGCGTGGTCGCTGAGACCGCCAGTCAGGGATTTCCTCAGCTGCAGATATTTCGCCCCGCCGGCCGGATTGACCTGGCGGCAAAAGCTGATCACGGAATCCAACGTGCCCAGCGTGAAGGCCGACACGGTAGTCGATGCCTGCGCGGACGAAGTCAACATAACGGCCATGACAAGGCCGAAAACAAGGTGGGATTTCCTGACTGTCATCTGCTGCCCCCTCTTGAGGATATGCAGCGAGCCTAATGCGATCGACTCCGCCGGTAGCGGCGCATTAGCTTCACTTTTGCAACGTGCTTCACAGTTTCGGCACGAAAGAAAACGCAGCTACCGACCCGCTCCGCGATATGTCTTGCGCGAGCTCGGAGAGACGAACATAAGCTGCGCTTCGGCGCGAAGGCAATCAGTGCTGTGGCGCGCTCGCGCCTCGTGGGTCTGCGGTGTTGATGATGACGCCGCCATGGCGCGCACCCGGCGCCTGTGGTCGTACAAATGTGTCGGCCCGCAGGGTCGGGTTAAGCGCGATTTTCTCGATGACCATGCGATCAGATCCCTGGCCTGCCGCGGTCCGAGTCTCAATGACCATGGGCAGGTTGAGGCCCTCGATGTTCTGGTAATCGCGCAGATAGACCGACACCATGCCGCTCTGTCCCATCGCATTGCGCGCCGAGCGGTCGTAGCGCAAGTCGTGGTAATTCTCCGAATCGATCCAATGCCACTGCGTCTCGCCAGAAGGCAGCATCACGTTGAGCTTCCAGGCCCTGCGCTGCTCGATGAGCTCAGCGCCTTGCAGCGAAACATGCACACCCTTGATCTTGTAGTCCGAGAGCGGCCCATCGAGACCACCGGCATCGAGGGCGGAGCGCACTTCCTCTGGCGAGTAGTCACTCACGACCAGCCCGGTCTCACCGCCCGGGCGTTGCTTCCATCCACGCTTGCCGTCGAAGATTCGCACTGAACGCTGGTTCTGCGCAACGATTTCGAATCGCGTTGCAGCGGGCCTTTGGAACAGCATCAGGAACGGAATCTTCTGGCTCCCGTTGGCGCCCGATTCGATATGCCCGGTCCAACCCATGCTCAGCACCCGCCCCCATGCCTCGGCGCCTCCGCGTGCTTCCACGTAGCGGGCAACGATCTGCTCGGCCGTTGGTGTCGCCGCACCGCTATCGGCCGCGCCACGCTGCGCCGCGCGCGAGACAGCGGCCAGCGCCAGCGCTGCCATAACGAGAGCGGCCGACGCGGGCAAGCGGCGAGTTATTCCGAGGCCCATTGAAACTCCAGAACTACTTCGACTTTGCGAACCTGGAATCATCCAACCGCGGGTTGAGCACGACACTGTCGATCGTAATCTTCTCGGTCTTGGGAACGCCCTGCACGACGGTCTCGATCACGCGGGGAATCATTACACCCTGCTCAGCCTTGTAATCGCGCAGGTACACCTCGACCGGGTGCATCCTGGCGTCGAGCTTTCGTGGCGCCCCGTCCTCTTTAATCTCAAGGAAAGTCTTGGCGTCGATCCACACATGACGGACCTGGCCATCCTTGCGGGTTACCTTGAGCCGGTAAGCATTCTGACCCTCAACGGTGTCGGTGCCAGCCGATTCGATCCGACTGCCCTTCGCCGCGAAGTCGATGAGCAGTCCGTCAATGCCCGGTTCCGCTGCGGCCTGTTTCAGCTCATCGGCACTGTAGGGTTCCCAGTCTTCTTTCCCGAGGTAGGGGCGATATTTGTAACCGTTCGCGCCGTCGTAAACCTGCACCGCCGTCTGGCCGTTGAAAGTGACCTCGAGCCTTGTCTTGTTCGGGCGCTTGGACACCAGCGTGAACGGCAATTGCATTTCCTCGCGCTCCTTGCGCTCGAGCGCGTGCTTCGCGTTGACGGTCTCGTATGTGGTGGCACCGGCACCCATCTTTCCCTTCAACTCCATGCCCTGCACGGCCTTCCAGGCGGCCGCGCCGCCGCGCGCGGCAACGTACTTGTCCACGACCTGTTGCGCGGTCAGTGCTGGCAGAGTAGGTGCAACTGCCGTCTTGTGTGCCAAGGGGCTTGCGGCCGGCGTGGCCGTCACGCCTTTAGGGGAAACAGGCTGCGCCGCACCACTGACCTGCATCGCGAGGCTCAGCAAACCTGCGCCGAGGACAGGGACCAAAAATTGTTTAAGGCTCATCACATTGACTCCTGTGGCAACACCTGCCCCGGGGCAAACGGCTCCTGGGATGCATTCGGGTTGCCTTCGTTTGACGAAATAATTGTAACCGGAAACAGCAACTTACGTTGTTCTATTCACAACGTATTTAACAATGCGCGGCCTGCGCTTGCAACGCATAGGCGGCCCTTTCATGGCGCAATCCACTCACCATCAGCCACCACGCGCGTACCCATGGTCGGCTCGAAATGCACGACATAGCCGCCCTTGGAAGCGAAGCTCTGATTGGGCGCCAGCGCCAGACGCGGGTAGTAGCCCGTGAGGATTCTGTGCTCCAGCATTTCCTCGATTCGTTCGATGAGATAGTCGCGCACGAAAGTGTCGACCATATGATTGATCGTGTCGGACAGGATGATGCACGCCAGATAGGTGTCTGCCTGGATCTGTTCGGCAACCACCGGGATCTGGCGAATGCGGAACCAGCCGAGCGGGTAATCCAGCTGCACGGTTCGATGCAACGGCAGATCGAATGGATATGCCATGTGTGTGCTCGCGCGCCAGGCGACAGGAAGCGGTGTCTCATCGAGCCCGCCCATGCGACCTGACATGTAGATCGCGGTGACGCCTGCAGGCAACGGACCCAGAGCGGCAACATCTTTCGCGCGCAGCCACAGCACGAGCACGTCACCCGCCCTGGCCTTCGCCACTGAAGCCAACAGCGCCGCCCGGGGCGCTGTGGCGGGCACCCTCTCATCAGTGAATCGCCAGCCATCCTGACCCAGCAATTGCTGCAGTTTCGCCGCAGCAGCCGGACCCACGTCGTTGGCTCGGTAGACCTGCACAATCTGGCGCGGCGCGCGCTTTTCACTTTCCGAACGCAGCGCGTGAGCGATCAACTCCGCTTCCAGCAGTACGCCTTTCGAAAAATAAATCGTGTCAAAATCACGCTCGTCATCGACCGGCAAATCCACGTTCGGGAACAGGCACGGTAGTGCCTCGGATTCACAGAAATGCTGCACCGGCGCCCAGGTGCGGCCACCGAGTCCGGAGATTACTGCGAACACCGGTTGTGCGGCCTGTAGCGCCCTCAGTTGCGCTTCCCATGTCTCGGGGGCTCCCTTGAGCTGCCAAACGTGCAGCTCCCAATGACGATTGACTTTGAAGCGCAGTCGCCTGGATGAACGCAGGCGCGGACTCTGTGCGCGGGTGTAATGATTTTTGTCATCGAAGAAGCGCGTCAGCACGTTGAGCACGCCTTGCTGCACGACCGGATCGGCATCGGGTGTGAAAATGGTGGCAAAGTGCAGCACCGAATCGGTGACGCCCGGTACGGCGCCGGGTGAAAGCTTTTTGAGATACGCGATCAACGCGCCCATCTGTGCGTCATCGAGCTGGAAGCGTGGCATCAGCACGTCCAGCGGTTTGCCATCGGCGCGGACACCATCGCGTATCGCCCGCGCCAGTGTGGCGTCGGTGTAGGGGTCGCGATCCGCCTGCATGCCCGCGACAAACGGCAAATCAAGTTCATCGGCCGTCGCGGCCCGCGGATGGAACAGATAGTTTCCTGCAACGGGCGGGATCGTCACGTGGCCTTCGATCATTCCCAGTCCACTTCGACGATGGCAGTTCACGCAGGCCGCGGCGGTGCCCTCGATATGCAATCCCGGCTCACGCGTACCTTGCAGGGCTGTTCCCGCAGGCAGCACTCCGCGCCGGTAGATCGCCTCGCCTGCATCATCCGCCTGCAGCAACGGTGCCGCGATCCATCCCAACAGTGCAAAAAATGCCAGGCCGCGCAGGCCGCGAATCGGCACTCCAATTACCTCGCACTGAGCAGCTGACGAAAATGTAGCAGCAGCTGGTCTGGCGTCACAAAACCATCGAGACGAAGCCATGGCCCACCCGGTGCAGCGCGTATCAGGGTCACCGGCGTATGACTCATCTTGTCCCCCCGGTAAACATCGAAGGCCCGCTGCGCCGCCTGGCTCGCTGCCAGCGTGCCGGTGTAATGGTTCCACTCCGGTCCGGCGCCAAACTGATGTGCGTAGGCCCGCAGGCGCAGCGGCGTGTCTTCTTCCGGATCGATCGAGATCGACATGATGTGAACGTGGCGGCTCTCGGCTCCAAGCTTGCGCTGAAACTGGCCAAACACCTGGCTCATCAACGGGCAGATCGAACCGCAGGTCGTGAAGATGAAGTTGAGCACTACGGGCCGCCCGTCGTTCATCTCCTTTGGGAGCGAAACATGTTTCCCGTCCTGGCGCTCTAGCGTCACATCGGGCACCACGTACTGCACTTCAGTACTGGTGATTGCCGGTCCGCGACTTTCTGGCTGTGGCGCCAAGCCGTCAGGTGAATCGTCCGCGTACACGGCGCTTGCGCCCGTCACCAGCAAGCCGGCCGTCAGCGCAGTCGCTGCATACCTCCACAGCCTTTGCAGCATCTCGGCACTCCTTGGCTCGTCCGTACGGAACTTCAATTCGAATTCACTGCACGATCAGGCCGTCTATGCGCACCGGTCCGATTACCACACTGACGCGATGGCCGCGCTTGACCGGGCTGCCCTTGTTCGAAAAGGCCATCCAGTACGATTTGCCATTTTCCGTGGGCATCGATTGCCTCAGCGGGCCAACTTTCTCGAGCGTCGGAATCACCAGCGCCACATTCGCGGCCTGGTCCAGCATTGACGGCACGGCTTGCTTGTCCTGCAGCACTTGCGCCTTTGTGGCATCGACGACGCGGAAACTGAATCGCACCAGCGCTCCGGATTCCGCGAGCTTGGCGGAAAGCTCATCGACGCCGTAAATATCAGCGTAGTGCCAGCGGGCGCTCTCGGGCATGGCGCCGGCGGCGTAGCGCGACGCTTTCTTGGCGGTATTGTTGGTCACAACGGCTGGCTGCTTCGTCGCGGCGCCGGCAGGCCGCGTTGTCGCCGCCCCCACGCCGCACAGCAAAACAAGCGCCGTCGCGACCAGGCTTCCAGTCCCTGGACGTCGTGCTCCGAACCACCTGTCGTACGATATCTGTGCCATCGTCATTCCAGTTCAGGAATCGCGTCGAGTCATGCCCAACCTGCCTTGGCGGTCAGGCATCGTCAAGGCATGGGATCACGAAACCAAGGACCTTAACTTAGACTATTCGGGCCTGGCCCGGTTCAACGCAAGTACCGGATTTTGCAGATTTAAGGGCGTGCAATGGCGGGCGAGCCAATGGCCGCCGCGATGCATGGCTACTGACCCTGCGTAGCTGTCATCCACTTCTGCAGATCGCTTCCCGGGGCACCGACCGGCGTATCGTGCGGACGCGATTTGCTGAATTTCTCGCGCTGCGCATCAGTCAATATGGTCCTGATCCGATCGGCCGTTTTCTCGGTGATCGCCTGCGTGGCGCCCACCCGAACGGCTGCCGGCACTGACTCGTTGTTCCAGACGGCCAACACCTCAGCGCGCTGATTCAGCAGTATTCCCTTCAGCTCGAGCTGCTGGCCGGCGTCGAGACCGAGCTCCTTCGCCATCAATTGCACACGCTGATCGAGAGCCATGGCTGGGGACGTGTGCCGTGCAACGTGCCGGCCAGTTGGCACTGCCGTTCGTGCGGGTGCAGCCGGCGCGGATTGCGACACTGACCCGCCATCCGTTGCCGGAGCAGCAACCGGGGCGTCTTCGGCAACGGCAGCGGTCACTGTCAGGCAGAACGCCAGCGCGCAGATCCATTTCCGGGGCGGTGTAATCATTGGTACAACTCGGAAGGCGTGCCCAACGTCAGTCTACCCTTCCGTTGCGCAGATGCAGTGCGGCCGACGGGACGCCCTCACGGTCAAGGACGTCCCAGGCTGCCGGATGCTCAGCGTACGGTCGAACTGAACGTCGGACTCCAGTTGCTTTTGCCGGTGATGTTGACTGCCCGAACCTTGAAATACACCGTCGTGTTGGCGGGGATACCCACCGCACCACCGTTGAAGGTGTAGGGCGAGTTCACACCGGCAATCACTGCACCACCATTGCCGTTGATCGTCCCCTGCGATCTCGACCACTGCACGTCGTAGCTGGTCGCGTACTGCGCCGCGTTCCACGTCAGAGTGGCCGTGATCGGGTTACCGTTGCCACCGCGAGACGCATTCCGGTTGCCGGGAATACCGGGTGCCGGCGGCGCCGTGCCGGTGCCCGACAGCGCTGCCGATACGGCGGGGTGCGGCGAATTCGTGCTACCGCCCCCGACCGTTACCGTTGCCGAGGCGCTCCCCAACGCGGTTGGGGCGAAGCGCACACGGATCGTGCACGAGGCGCCGATCGCCAGCGTCGTGCCGCAGTTTGGCGCAGCCGCCGGGAAGCCGCCCCCGTTGGTGATCCGGGTGAACGGCGAGGTACTGGTCGTCACGCCAGTGATCGTGATATTGCCAAGCGCCGAGTTGCCAGTGTTCATGACCGTGAGGTCCTGCGTCGCGCTGGTCGTCACGATCACATTGCCGTAGGCCACCGATCCTGGAGCCAGGCTCGCGGTATAAGTCGGCGCCACACTGTTCGCGGTGAGATTGACCACCGGCAGGTTGGTCGCGCCGCCATTGCCACGAATCGTCACGGTGCCCGTGGTAGCGCCCGTGGGCGTCGTCCCGGCCGTCTGACTGAAGCGCACGATGATCGTGCACGTCGTGCCCGCATTCAGCGTAAACGGTGCGTTACCGCAGGTTCCGCCATTCCGTGAGTAGCCCGCGCCCGCCACTGCAAGCGTGTTGACCGGGAAATTCGCGGTCGAGTTGACGTTGGCTGAATTATCCAGCGTCAGTGTCTGCTGCACAGGCGTGCCGACCGGCACATTGCCGAAGGCCAGCTCCGCGGGACTTACCGTTGGCAACAGGCCGTTACCCGTCATTTGCAATGGCGAACCGGCAACGACGAACCCACCCGTCGCGGTCACTGTCAGCAGGCCGTTCACTGGATTGGCCACGGCCGGAGTGAACACCACATTGATGGTGCAGCTTGCACCAGCAGCCAATGTGAACGGCGCGGTCGTCGAGCAAACACCGGTGGTTCCCGATCTTGTAAACGGGCCGCCCGTGAGACCGGCAACTCTGATTCCAGTCACGGCTGTGGCCGGGCTCGACGTATTGCTCAGTGTCACGGTCTGCGCCGCAGAGCCCAGGCCGACGAACACATCCCCGAATTGCAGCAGTGGCCCCGGTGAAACAGTCAGGTCGACCTTGCTACCGCTGCCGCTGAGCGGCACCGGCGAGCCGGCCACCGCGGCATCCGCGGTGATCGTCACGGAGCCGGTCACCGCCCCCACCGCCGTCGGCGCGAACGTGACGGTGATCGTGCAGGTCGCGCCGGCATTCAGCGTAAACGCCGCGGTGCCGCAGGTGCCGCCCGAACGGGCAAAGCCTGCGCCCGCGCTTGCGCTGATACTGGTGACTGCCAGATTGGCAGACCCTGCCGTCAGGGTCAGCGTCTGCGCATCACTAGTGGAACCTACACTGATGTTGCCGAATCCGAGGTTAGTCGGGGCAACGAATGCACCGCCTGCCGCGGCCGCCCCGAACTCGACTGCGCCGATATCGGTTCGATTCGCAGTGGTCTGAGCACGATGATTGCCGAAGAAATCGTTGGCAGTGGTCGCCGGCAGGCCCGTGTTAGTGCCTGAGTTGACGGCCGAGGATCCGGCCGGGAGCGAATAGGCTCCCTGCACTGTTCCGATCGGAGCCGAGGCCACCATCAGCTCGGCGTTAGTCCCGCTGCTGACGCCTGGCCGGCTGAGCGTAAGCGGACCATACACAAGGTTCAGCCAGTTTTGGCCTTCGTCGACTGTGGCAGTCGGCTGAATGCCGTTGAACGCGAACACCTGGGCGAGGCCCGTGGTCTCCGAGGCTCCGACCGGGGTGTTGTAACCCCTGCAGCTTGCCTGGTTCACCTGGCCGCCTTCCGCCGCGCAGTTTTCCGGCGGCACGCGCGCACCGTTGCAGAACTGCGCCACGACGGGCGTCGTGCCGCCAATGACGTTGTTGGCACTGCTCGCACTCAGCGAGGCCGCGACTGATCCCGCCGATGTGTAGAGAGAGTTGTTCAGCAACAGGCTGTTGTTGCCCCTGCTGATCGCTCCGGAGGCCACATCGTCCGTGCGCAGGCCGATATCCCAGTAGTTGGTTGCCGGGAACGCGGGGCACGCACCGGTGCTGGCCTGGTTAACGAGCGGCGTCAGCGCGATCAGATTCTGCTGCGACTGATTGCCGGTACCGAAGCCGATGATGTTGACCGAGAACGACCGGTTCTGCCAGAAGAGGTCATTCACCATCTTGGGCTTGGAAAGTTTGCGGCAATCATTGCGGTTGGAATTGGTACCGGTATTGCCGGTGTATCCGAACCCTGCCGGGCACGTCACGCTGCCCGAACCGCCCAGTGCCGCGATCGCGTGGATCATGTTCGGCGTGTTCTCCATCGTGACCAGGCCGGCCGGCTGCCCGCCGTGCGCAGAACTGTTCCCGGTGCAGCTCGGATCCTGCGGCAGAGACGGGTCAGTCTGCGCATCGCACCCGGGCGGTGCCGAAGCCGCATTGATCGCGCCGAGCGTCTTGAACAGCACGCCGGCCGAGGCCGTGGTGTCGTTGGAGACGACCGTATTGTTGGCGAAGGTCACCAGCAGCGAATCCTGCATCGACACGCCGCCGCCATCCCAACCCGCGACGTTATTGGCGATGATGTTGTTGGTCACCGTCACGTCGTACCAGCCGCCCTGGCAACGACCTGAACCGGAGGTAATCGTGACCGGGCAGGTCGGGAAGGTCGTGACATCCGCACCGTTGATCTGCTGCAGACGCAATCCGCCGCCACTTCCACTATCCGCACTGTTACCGAGCAACAGGTTGCTATCGACCACCGTGCCAAAGCCTGCACCCTCGGTCAGTCCCGGTGGGCAGTCCTGGTCGGTGAAGCTGCCGCACTCCTGGCCGTTCAACTGACGGTCAAGGTTGGCACCCTCGATGATCAGGCCCCCACCGTTGGTGGGCAGTGTCGGATTGCTGGACTGGTTGAACAGCACATAGTTGTGGCTGAAGTTACCGCCAAAGCTCAGGCCGAGATGCTGTACAGCACCGCCATCGCCCGTGCTCAGGTTGCCGGCCATCCAGTTGTGATCGATCAGGTAGTCCTCGGCGCCCGCGCTGATCGTGATCGCGCCCGCTCCGGCCGGTGTACCCGAGAACAGCGCATCGCCGATCGACGCGTTGTTGTAGATCATGTTGTGGTGGATGTGGACCTTGACGTTCCACTGGAACGGAATCGCCGAGTTGTTGATCGACCCATAGCGCGCGCCGTTCGTGGAGACATAGGGTATCGGCGGGCAAGGCAGGGCCGCGGGTGTCACGCCGCACTCAACACCATCGTTGACATAGGAATCAGGAGTCTCGCCGTTACCCAGGTTGATGCCACCGGCCAGGGTGCCGTGATTGCCCGAGATACGCGTATTGCCGACCTCGAGGTTGTGTGCCCAGCCGTGGATGAAGACGCCACCACCTCCCTGCGAACTGTTGATGACCGACAGGCCATCGATCCGTGACGGATTGCAGAAGTAGTTGCCCGTACCGTAGTCACGGCCGTTGACCGAGCTGGTGCTCGCCGTGCAATCGGTGGTGCCGGAACCGAGGTACACGCTGCCGTCTGCAAACGCACCGGGCCCGCCTGTGGCATTCACGCCCCAGAAATCGTTGCAGGGCGCGGCCGGATCATTTGTAGCGCCGCCAATGCAGGTTGGAACCCGCACGCCGCGGCCGAGCACGGTGATGCCAGCGCCTTCGTAGGCACCCATCAACGTCGGCTCCTGCAGCAGCTGTGCAAGGTTGCCGTTACCCGCGGCATCCCAGCCGACAATCGCTTCGAACGGTATGCGGTCGACGCGCTGGTGCATGGGCGCCGGACAGCTGTAAAGATTGTTGTTCGGATCCACCCCGGCGAATTTCGTGTCGCCCGGGTTCGGCCTGCCGTCCAGCGTCAGGCCAAAGGCGCAGTTCACCTGCCGGCGCCACTGGTCCATCTTGCCGGCGGGATGCGCATCCGCATTCACCGTGACCGAAGACGCGCCCACACCCTGCAGGCGCACCGGCTTCCACATGATCAGGTTTTCGCGATACGCACCGGGCGTAACGATAATGAGATCGCCGGGAGAGGCGCTGTCGATCGCGGTCTGGATCGGGCTGAAGCCCATGCGGCCGAAGTTGGCGGTGTAATCCTTCACGCTCTTGCCCGCGGGTGCCGTGACTGCGGCCGGCGTCACGAACCAGGGCGCAGAGCCGTCAATCGTCACGGTGATCGCGTCGATCGACTGCTTGCCGTTGGCGGCCGTGATCACGAGCTCACCGCATTTCGCGGCCGGTGCATTTTTCTGTTGCACGGCGCAATTCGGCACGCCCGTGGCATTCACAGTGCCGGTAATCGTCGTGTCATTCCAGGTGACGCCAGTCAAAGGCACGCCACCCACCGTGACGGTGCCTGCGGTGTCGCCAAACCCGTAGTGCCGGACGATGGTCTTCTGATCGAACGGCGCGACCGTCGAGTTTGGGCCCGAGAAGTTCGGGTTCTGCACGACCTTGTCGCCCAAAGCGGTGATGGTCAGGGCCATGGCCGCCGGCGTCGAATTGCCGCCCGAGAAAGCCAGCGTCGTCGGACTGAAAGTCACGCCCGACTGGGTGTAAGCCAGGGCCGTGCCATTGGCGACGCCCGTCGGTGCCGAGATGATCACGGTCGCGGTGAGCGCCGGATGATCGGCCGAGTAGCCGGTCGCCCCGGTCCGGGCATTGATGCTGGCCGCCACGGCCGCGGCCATGACGATATTTCGCGCATTTTGCCCCAAGGCGTTGGTACCAAGGCACAGGATGGAAAGGTTGCAGGTAATGGTGCCATTCGTCAGCGTCGTCGTGCCCACACGGATTGAGCTGATCGTGTCGCCACCTGAGGTGCCGAAAATGTTACCCGCGGTGACGTTTGAAAGATCGAACTGCGTGTGCCCCGGCGTACCGGCACCGCTGGTGACCCAGGGACCCGGGATCGAACCGGTGCTGTTGACGACCGATGCAATGGCGGGCGTCTCATCCGGATATTCGGTGTCCGGCAGGTTGTAGTTGTCTGCAAACGCCTGCGTCGGAATGACTGGCGTATCCATGTAGTCGGTGAAGCCCGGCATGAACGGCTGCTCGTAGCAGAAGTTGCTGTAGGCCGAGCTGTACGCCGGATCAGTGATTGTCTGACCCAGAGTCGGATTGGGCACTGTATTGCCGGACCGATCAATGATCGTGGCGCGGGTATCCACGATCGGACCCGGGTCGTTCATGCACGCGATCGCCATCTGCGGCGCGTAGCCGGTCGGGTTGGGCGGATTGACGCTCCAACTCGAGAAGTACAGGCCGTTGAAGATGCCCCACTGGTCGGAGTAGACGCGTGCGACTTCATTGCCGTTGAAATCACGCAGTGCCACCGGGAGATTCGGCGGCGAGAACTTCTCGCCGAACTGCGGCGAGAACGGGTCAAATTCCGAGGCGAAGTCGTTGGTGATCGTGCCCGTGAAGTGGCCGGCAATATGCGTGGAACTGAACACATAGAACTTGGCCAGCGCAACAGCGCCGTCGGTTACGTCAATTTCCTTGCGGTCGCAAAGATTGCGGACGGCGCCAGCGAAAGGCGCGGCCTGGCCGGCACCCGGGAACAGGCTGTTCAGATCCGGCACGACGCGCTTGGCGCCGACGCACGGCCAGAACTGTTCGATACTGCCGGTGTCACCCTCGTGGCGCGGGTAGGTCTGCGAGCCGAGGTTGTTGGTCAGGTTCAGGCTACCGGGATTGCTCGGGTTGTACGCGGCACCGATCTGGGCCTGGTCAGGCATGATGAAGATGTTGCCGAAGCCGGCAAACTGCTGCGTGACCGGCGCGATGTATACGTCGCCCAGCAGGATGTTCTTGTCTTCTTCCTTGACGAGCTCGTAGCCCGGTGGGACCACGACCTCAACCACATACTTGCCCGGAGGCAACATGGGTGCGCCGTGACCGGCCGTCCACGCCTTCGGAGTGGTGCTGCCACCGTACCGGAACGGATCAGTTGCGTCGGGATTGGTCACGCAGGCCGTGCAGTTCGATGCCGTGGGCCTGCCCGTTGCCGGATCGGTCCCGGTAACACTGGGGAACGTGTACATGCCGTCGTACGGCGCCGGCTGCACCTGGTTCAGCTGCGACCAGCCGTCATAGCACTTGAACTGCGAGTGATTGGCCAGCGGACGCTTGGGATTGCTTGGATCGAGCCACTGCTTGCTGTCCTTCAGCGTCGCGAAGAAGGGACTAGTCGGGTCCTGGCCCGGGCAGTTCATGTTGGGAATATAGTCGCCGTGGGCATCCTTCAGCAGCGTCACGCCGTCAGCGGCTTTGCGGAAACCCTGCGCCCAGTCGTCCCAGCTCGTCGTCGTGGTGGTGTCGACGAGTGTCAGGTGCTCGTTGCCATTGGCATCGACGGTCTTGCTGTACAGGTTGACCTTGACGCGCGCCACACCCGGTTCCCAGCTCAATTGCAGTGACAGCGACGGGTCGTCGAAGGGCCGAGTCGAAGCGTAGATCACGTGGCCATTGACGCCGCCATTTTCGTGGGCGGCAAACGGCCGCATCGCAAATTCCATATAGCTGGTCTGGCCGAGCAGGCCCTGCCAGCCCTGCGTTACGCCCCAAGGCTCGGGACGTACGATTGCGGCGCTGGAACCCGTGGCGCCACCGCCCGTTGCGTTAGTAATCAGGTTGTGGCCACTACAGTCTGCGTCATTGCAATACACGGCACCCGGAACACGCAGAGCGGTCGGGAGCGGGACCAATTCCTTCGTACTTGCTATGTGAGCGGCGATATCGGAGCAAGGAGCCGCATTGACACCGGAGCAATCCACCGCACCGCCGGCGTCGTACACACTGTGCACCGCCTCGGGCTTGTAGCGCGTCGAGGAGGTCTCCACCACCAGCCAGTCGATGAACGGGAATATCTCGTTGAAGCCCGCGTCGCCGCCCAGATCGGTGTTGTTGAAGAATCCGAAGCTGCCGTCACGGTAGCGTACGTTCGTGTTCACCAATGCCAGGCCTGGTTCGCCGTCATCCGGCAAGCCATTGGCGTTGGTATCGACAAAGCTGTGCGTCGACAGATCCGTGCGCCACTGCGTAACCGGGTACTCAATGTCGGTCGTGGGCTTGCTCGGATCGACGGTCAACGTGCCGACCAGGCCGTCAAGCATGATGTCGTTCCACTGGTCGAACACCGCGATCTTGAACGTTCCAGCGGGCATGCCGGTCAGCGTGACCGTGCCATTGGCGTCGCAGGTGCCTAACGCGAAATCTTCGGCGTCAGCCGGTCCGACCGATACGTAGCAGGTCGTGAAGCTGTAGTGATCGTAAGTGCCGCTGCTGTAGGTGCGCTCATCCGGCGCGCGGCTCATGTGGCTGTTGGTCACATGCACCGTCAGTGTGTGGTTGCAGGGACCCAGGTTGTTGATGGCGCTGGCGCAGAAACCGGCCTTGCGGTCATTGATGATCTTCGGATTGGCGAAACCAATCGAGACGTGGAAGTTGCCGGGGCCAAACTCCTGGAAGTAGCCCGGCTCATTGGGCTTGAGGAAAACCTCGTGCGGCGCGCCGCCGTCGAGCGTGTTGGTCTGAAGCCAGTTCTCACCGCGCGCGATGCGATCGGCCGACGGGTAGGCTTGCACTTCGTACAGGCCCGCATACAGATTGTCGATGACCACCTGCCCCGCAAGCGGCGAGTAGGTCTTGCCGTCAGATTCAAACGTGGGGCAAGTCGGAATCATGCCGACCAAGCCGTCCTTGCGAGCCGTGATCGGGCAGGCATTTAGATTTGTCGCCGGATCTATGTAGCCAGCCAGCGAATTGCTCAGCGGCTGGTTGAATTCGTCATAGGTGGGTTGCCCGGTGTTGTCACCAAGACCGCCAGCCTGGTCGAACAGCTTGATCTCAAAACCGCCCAGTCCCGGCTCGTTCGGCGCGAGCACATCGACGCCGCCGCCGGCGTCGTTCTCTCCGTTCAGCGGGTAGTCGTCTTCAAATACGAAGGCGGAAAGCTTCGCGGTGGGTACCGGAAGTTCCTGCAGGTTGATGTTGACAGAGGTCTGGCCCACTGCGATCTGCGCGCCGCCCATTTCATGGCCGCAGATCGAGTTCTCGCCACCCGGCGCCCAGGCGTCCGCAGTGGGATCGAATGTACCGCAATCCTTCGCGATATCGAACTTGCGCATGGCGCAGTCCGTCGTGTTCGCATCGCAGTCGGGATTGACCTGCATCGCCCCGCCCGCTCCACCGATCGTCGGGTTGACGCCGTCACCGGGCAGGACGGAGATGAAGTAGCGCTTGGCCGGATCAAGATGGACCGCGGACGGAAGCGTTTCCGTCATCGAGTCGCCCGGCTCACAGCCGCCGTTGCCCAGGTCGCACTTGACGTTCTGGCCGCCCGAAGTCTGACCGGCCTCGCAGGAAGTGGCGCCAACGCATCCCTGCGCCACCACCGGCATGGTGGCGGTGTGGAAGTTGTAGCCCAGACTCTCCACTGGCAGCGACGGACACGCATGGCCGAGCGAATCTATACGCGTACCCGCAGTATTGATCTGGCACTGCGGATCGATCCAGAACGTGCGGTCTTCCTCGATGATCCAACGGTAGTCCGATACGGCAACGCCGTTAAGGGCGTCCTTGACGTTCACGGTCAGGTTTGAAGGCGCGAGGAAATTAACGGTAATGGTGCCTTCCGCGGCGCTCATCTGCTTGGTCGCAGTGGAGGCGTTGTAATTGAAAGTGCACGAAGCCGGTGTCGAGGTCGACGGGGTGGCCACAAAGGAACCATCCGGATTCACTGTCACGCTTGCGCAGGAAGTCGCGACCGCGGAAGGCACTGCGGTCAGCGTGTAGCCGCCAGCGTTGGTCACAAATGCCAGCACGCCTGGCGGAGCCACCTGCAGGCGGCTCGCTACACTACTGGTAAACGCGCCATTGCCCGCGATCGGCGCCGTGCCGGCACAACTCGTGGAGGCCGTGCAATCCGAGATGGTTGCCGTGTAAGTGTTTGCCGCTTGGCCATTCACTACGAAAGTGAAGGAACCGGCGCACGATCCGGAGGCAGGCGGCGTATAGGCGAACGTTCCGTTCGACGCCAGACTCAGATTGGACCCTGCCGGGAGTGAACTCGTGCCCAGAGCGACGCCGTTGGCGCCGGTAAGACCCGCAAGCAACCCGATGGCTGGATCGGCGACGGAAAGGGGCGTTCCAGTCACGCAACTGTACGCCCAGATCTTGCCGTTGGTATTGAGCGCGGTGGCGGAATCGCCTGACCCGACTCCGCTCGTGGCGCCGCCGGCGACATTGATGTACGCCAGCATGCCGCCATCGCGCTGATTATTGGTCGAAAGGCTCAGCGCGCGATCGTAGACCGGCAGTGTCGCTGCGTCATAGGTTCCCGCGGCAGTTTGCCTGGGTTGTATCGCCACGTCGTAGGTCTTGCCCGCAGACAGGAAAACTTCGGTCTGGATGCGCGCAGTGCCGGTCACGGGCAGTTTGTTCCCGTCTTCGGCGAGCAGCGTCAGCTTGGAACCGACAACCGACGGCACGTGCATGCGCAAACCCGCGTTAACCAGCCGCAGCAACACATTTGCTTGCGTACCGGCCGCCGGCACCGCAAGCGATGACGCGGCGACATTCGTGCGGTCGAACGACACGCCATTGATCAGGTAGTACATCGGCGTGTAATTCACCGCCGGCGGATAGCAGGTGTGGCTGGTCGCCGGCACGGTTACATCGCCGCACTTGCCGATCTGGCCGTTCCACGGAGTCAAATCGCTGAAGCTTGCGTTCTGCACGACCTGGGCGACTTCGGCGTTCTGCGCCGGGTCGATTTCGCTGAACAGCAGCGGCACGTCGGTGTCATAGAGCGTGCCGTACGCCTGCTTCGACGCGGCGGTAAGCGCTTCCTCGGTCACCACTACAATTCCATACAGGCCCATCGCGCCCTGGATCGAGGGCTCGGTGCCCGATTCGATCAGGTAGGTACCGGGGAGCAGGTTTTTCCAAACCAGATCCGTTCCCGTGGTCGTCGTAGAGGCGACCGCAGTTATTTCGGTGGCCATCGAACGCACGCGATCGGCCTGCGCCGGCGGAGTGAACACTGCGTCGCCGTTGCCGGCGTCGGTTCCACCGAGTGTCCCCGGCCACGTGGTGCCTTGCGCCGGGTGGTTGGGACTCGGCATCGTCGTACGATTCGTTCCCAAGCCGCCGCCGACCTGGCCGACGATCACCAGTGAAGTGGGCGCCGAGTAGGCTCCTCCGAAATTCAGGTGATTGGTCAGATTGATGGTCAACTTGCCGGCCGGCACCCGGATGACCGGCGGCGCCCATGTGGCTGAAGTAAACGTCGTCGGGCGCTTGGCGAGCGCGCAGCTCGCGCCACCGGAACCCGCGTCATTGCAGAACAGTCCCCACATGGGAACCACCTGCCCGTCCGGCAATGTGGTCGTCGTGGGTGCAGCAGTCAGATTCACCGTCTGCGCGGATGCCACGCCGGCCAGGCCGGAGCTGAGCATGAGAAGGGATGCCGCAATGCCGATCTTCAGCAGTGACGGCTTCATAGTCTTGGAGTTCATGTCCATTCTCCTCACGCTTAATTCGCTTCGTTGATGCTGAAGTTCCACGGGTCGACTAGCAGCATCATCATCATTCCGCCAGGGAAGATGTTGTTGGTGGTGATTTCACGTTCGTTATGCGAGTGCCACATGTAGGCGAAGCCGGCTTCGCTCCCGGGGTCGTTGGCAACCGTGCCGGATGGCGGAATGGGCGTCCCGCCGACTGCACGACCGGTCGCTTCAAAGCCCAGGTACGGACTGCCGCCGTACCATGGCCCGTTCGCCAGGATGTTCGGATCGGGGAGCGTGATCGGACCACCGCTGCCAACATTTCCGAACGGATGTGCTTCGAGTGCCTTGTCGTGGTCGGCACACCATTCCCAGTAGTTGATCTGATTCACCGCGGCGGCGCCGGTGTTGAAGCCATTCGCGTCTGCAATGCAAGGCGGATCCACGGCCGCGTTATTCGCGTCTGCCTTGTGGTGTCCATAGACGTCCCAGTTCAGGTTCCTGCCCGTGTATTCGAAAATGCCATCGAAGGCCATGCCGGGGGTGGTCGTGGTGGTAAAGAGCAGCGGGCCGGCCAGATTGTTCTTCGGCAAGGTGAACAGCGGATTGCCGTCACGCGCCAGGATGCGCACGTGGTTGGCGTGTTCGTGGAACGGGTGCTGCATGCGGCCCTGCCCGATAACGCGAATCAGCATCTGCTCACCCGGGTGCATGTGCGGGTTGCCGTTGTACGGCTGGTGCGGATACTGGGTCGCGTAGTTGGAATCCATGTCATCGGGCATCGAGCGACCGTTGATCAGGAAGTATTCCGGGTGGTACGGCTCGGTCTGGACGTTCAGGCATCCGGTCTGTCGGATGCAGCCCAGGCCCGCCGCTGAATTCGCCTGCGCTTCTGCCTGGCGATGAATCGCGGAATCCATTTCCGAGAACTGGAACAAATACTCGCGGTCGTAACAGGTTTCCGGGTGGTTGTAGGCCGCCGCGGCAAGTCGGAAATCACCGTCGTCCAGCAATCCCGCGCGCTTGCCGTTAAGCGCAAAGCAGGTATCCGGCAGCCCAGCTGTCGCGGTGGGCGCCGCGCGCGCCGCGGCAATGTAGGCGGCGTATCCGGTTGGCACGCCGCCGTTGAGCGCCGGCAACACGACCAGTGCGCCGTAGAGCCCCATCTCCACCTGCAGATCGCCCTGCGTGCCGCTGTAATAGGAATGCGTGCCAGCAGTGTCCGCCACGAAGGTATAGGTGACTGCAGAACCGTGCGTGACTTCCTGCGTCAGTACTCCCGGCACGCCGTTGCCGCTTGCAAACGCCTGCATCGTAAATCCCGGAAACAGGATCGAGGTGTTGCCGGCGGCCGCGGGCAGGTTGTTGTGCAGCCTGATGGTCACGGTATCACCCTGGTGCACGACAAGCGTCGGACCGGGCAACTGCATGCTGCCGGCCGTACAGAAACCGCCGCCCACGGCGGCTGGCACAAATTCACTGCTGCTCGGGCGCGTGTTGCAGCCGTAGCCCCAGGTATAGATGCTGGCGCCGTCGGGCTGCGAGGTGTAACCCGCCGCGGCAGTCAGGTCGAAGACGTGCGCCGCGCCGGTGCCGGTTATGCCGGGTGCCGCGGCCTGCACGGAGCAGGCCAGCAGCGACGCCGCCGCTACCGCAGCGCTGCGCAGAATCCAGTCGAACGAAGATTTCATATCGCGCATGACTGCTCTCCTAGGGATTGCACTGCTTGGTATTCGCATTGAAGTTCGCCGGCGTGCAATTGAGTATGTTCACTTCGGTCATCATGCCGCCGAAATTTTCGGCATCGTTCGACAGGTGGTCGAGCTGCGGGGTGTAAAGGTAGAACTTGCTATTGGCGGTATACGTCGCGACATCGCTCGCATCCAGGATCACATCGATCGATTCGCCGCCGCCGAGCGTGATCGAATTTGTGTAGTAATCGGTGTTGTTGCCGTCCTGGTCGCGCAGCAACCGCGCGTTATTACCAATGACGTGCATGCGGATGCCGAGCGAGGCGAGCGTGTGCATCTCGGTGACATTGAGGTCCGAGAAGCGCAGCAGTGCCTTGCCACCCAACGGAATGTTGATAATTGTCGAGAGCGGTTGGGAGAAGCGCTCCACACCATCGGGCCCTTGTGTACTCATCGGGCCGGCATGGATTGTGTCCGGATAGGTGCGGCCGTTGAGCAGGAAGTACTTGTCTTTGTTGTCGGCAAAGGATTCCGGGTTGAACGTCATGCCGACAAAATGGAAATTCGGATCGAAGCCGTGCATCTGGATCGGATACTCGACGTCGTAGGCGGTGGAGCCATCGCCGTCGTCAAAGGCGTATTTCTGGCCGGGGACTCGGGCCACTGTGTTCGCCGGCGGCAACTGCACCGAACAGAGGATATCGGTGGCACTGCACTTGCGGCTCAGGTCCGCCTGATCGGCCACGTCTTGTTGATACAGGGACAAGCTGGTCGCCACGTCCTGGCGCGGACGCACATAGATCTGGCCAACCATGCCCATCTGCAGATGCTCTGGCGGGGAGATATGGCAATGCCACATATAGGTGCCCGCTTCAGGCGCCAGGTAGTAATACGTAAAGCTGCCGCCGATGTTGATGGCTACAGACGCGTCGGGCACGCCATCGTAAAAAGATGATGCGTTCGGGTAGCCGTGGAAGTGCACGGTGTGCTGCTCGAACAGGTCAGGCCGCATCACCATACCGACGTTGGTCAGCGTCAGGAACAGTTCGTCGTCTTCGTCGATCGCAATGGTCGGCGCGGAGAAGCTGCCATTGAGCACACCGACATCCATGACCAGGCGCTCGTCGACATGGCCGGTCAGACTATTCGACGCCACCAGCGCCGCGCGCGGCTGTGCGCCACTGCCACCGCCGCCGAAGCTAACGGTAGGCGGCGAAGTGTAGCCGCTGCCGGGATTATCAATCGCGATCGCCGCGGTCGCGGTCGCGCCATCGCTGCTCAATGTGTAGCCGATGGACCCGCCGGTGCCCCGGGCAGTGATGTGCCCAGTCGCGCCGGAACCGCCACCGCCCGTAAAGACAACCTGTTCATTGGCGCTGTAGCCCGAACCGGCGACAGGCAGGTCGGTCGTCGGATCAAGCAACAAAGTGACTGAACCGACTTTCGCATCGCTGGTGTCGGGTACCAGGCCTATCGCGCCGTTGAAACTATAATCCGGACTGTATGGCGCGCCGATTTTGACTGCGTCCAGCACGCCGTCTGCGCCGATTGGCTGCGAATGGCCATCCGCATCCGTGATCGTCGTATTGGGCGTACCGACGTTGCTCTGGTTGAATTCCGTGTTGGTGACCGTGCCCGGCAGGCCGTGAACGATGTTGCTGAGCCCGGACAAGGGACCGAAGGCGAACAGGTACATCTGCGAACCATCGCCCATCGTGGCAAAGCCATCGCCGCCTGAGAGCTGCTGGCACTTGATCTTGCCCGGGAAGACTGTCGCGTAGGCAGTGTCCTTGATGGCCTGGTTCGAGCTGCCGCCCACCAGCGCCTGGTACTTCGCGATGTTGGCGGCCGACGCCGGCACCAGCGTTGTCCTGTTCGGGTGCAGCGCAGTCGCATTGGGACACTGCACCCTGAAACTCTGCGCTGCAACCGGCAACGCGAGCAAGCCCAGAAGTGCCGCGGCAATGCCGCTCCAGATGAAACGTGTGCTAGACATAGAGCCTCCGTCCGGAACTTTCAGCGCGCGCCGCGCTCGTAACTTGCAAGTATTGGAATGTTTTTGCGCCCGCCGTCGCGACACGCACGGGAACACGGAACAACCGCGTGCCAATCGTAAAAAAATATATTTCTTGTGGTCGCATGCGCTAATCAATCAGCCCTCTGAGTAACCCGGGCTGTAAATTCTCCCCGGCGAATCGCACGATCCTCGCTCGAACCTGCCCCGTGCTCCGGAGAATGCGCGTGCTCCGGTGCGGACCCCAGTCGGAGGACACCTGCAATTGAGTTGGGCAAAAGACAGTAGTTTCGACATATGTAAACCCCGCAGGGTTTTGACGCGCACGCCGGCGGACACGGCGACCGGTCAGGCGCCGTATGCAATCGGGTTGGCTGCGGAGCGCTACTTCGCCGGCGGCGTCGGGGCTGCGCTCTGATGCGGAAGGTGGCCGGCGCCTGCTGCTGGCAGGATATCCGGCAACTCGATTTTCACGAGCTCTAGATCAAACACGAGGAGCGAGCCGGGCGGAATCTGCGGCGCGCCGCCGTCGCCATAGGCGAGATCGGGCGGCACGAAAATTCGCCATTGCGCGCGTGGTTTCATGAGCCGCAGCGCCTCCTGCCAACCCTTGATCACGCCGCCATTGAGCCGGAACGTGGCCGGCATGGCATGCGCGTCCGAGCTGTCAAACTGTGTGCCATCGAGAAGGCGTCCCCGATAATGCACCGTGACGCGATCCGTTGCTTTTGGCAGGCTCGACTGTGCATCGCCCGGCTTGATGACCGTATATTGCAGGCCTGAGGCAGTGGTCACGACGCCTTCGGCCTTGGCGTTCTGCGCCAGGAACTTGCTCGCCTGCTCACGATTGCGGGCTGCGATGGCCGCGCGCCCATCGTGCAACATCTGCGACATGCGGGCCTTGTCCGCGTCCGTCGCCATAGTGCCACCGAGCCCTGCATGCAGGCCTTTCTCCAGCTGATCGAGCGAAACGGTGTCCTGCAAACCGGACGCACGAAGCTGGCTGCCAAAATAAAGACCGAGACTGTAGCTGTCTACCGCTGAATCGGCCGGTGCCGCCTTCGCAGCCGGAACGGCCGGATTCCGTGTGACGGGCGCTGGCGCAGTCTCACTGCGCGCCGGCTGCAATACGGTGCTCAGAATCACCAGAACTACTGCGTGGACGCGATCGCGGGATACATGCATGTTCAACCTCGGAATAATGCAAGCGACGGCGGGCAGGCCGTCAGTTCGCGCCAGCCGGAGAACTCGGGCGCACGCCTCGCGTGCGACCACGCGTGGCTGTGAACTGCCACTCACAGTAGCAGGTGGCATCGTTGAACGCTGCGTCGCGGCTCGTGAATCCGGCCACCTTGATGGGCTTGCCCTGTGAACTGCTGGCAATACCCATGATGCCATTGTCGGGCGCAGGAACCAGCTGCCAGTCGGTCTGGCCGGTCATCGGATCGGGAAAGAGCTTGCGCAGGTAGCGACGCGCTACCGGGAAGCGCTTGTCTTCAAGCAAGTCAGACAGCTCCTGCGGATACTGCCCGCCAGCGGATACGTAGCGTTCGATCGCCACGCGATACTGATCGCCGATCCACAGCAATTCGGCTTCCTTGTCACGCCGGATCTCGGTGCTCCAGACAATCCCGATCGTGGCCAACGTCATGCCGAGGATAGCGATGGCAAACAACAGGCCAATATACGTAAAGCCGCGCTGCGCACTGAACGCAGACATCGCTACCACTCCTTGAAGGGCGTGCCGTCGCTCCCGTTACCTTCGGCACCGCTGTGCACGTCGCGAATGCCCGGATGGTCGGTCTCTTCCGAGACCACCATCTGCCAGGCGTCGGCCGACTTGGTAAACGGGTCTACGGGCAAAGCACGAATGTATTTTCGCTCGACCAACGCTGCGAGCGAGTCGGGATACTGGCCGTAGTCGCCGTAGTGTTTGTCAATCGCTTCGCGCATGACCGAGAGATCCTGGCGCAGCACGGTCTCGCGCGAACGCTCGAGCGTCTTGAAGTAACGCGGCACGGCAATGGCAAGCAGCACTCCAATAATGCTCATCACCACGAGCAATTCGATCAGCGTGAAACCCCTGCAGTGCTTACCAGTCACGGTATGGCACTCCGTTCAGTGCTTTGTCGCTGCTGAGCGAATAGACGTCATAGACGTCGTCACCCGGTTGCGGACTATCCGGCGGGCTCGCATAACTGCGCAGCCCCCACGTGTCTTCAGCGGCCGCTGCACCATCCGGAAAGAACGGGTCGCGTGGGAGTCTGCGCATGAAATAAATCTTGACCTTGTCGGGGCTCGTGGAATCCTCGACGCCCTGATACAGGAGTTTCAGGTCAGCCGGGTAGCCGGACTTGTCGGCCTCAATCTCGACTCTGCCTTGCTCTGCCGCAACCTTGTAGGCATCGATCGCGCTGCGTATTTCCCGCAGAGCGGTGCGCAACTCGGTCTCCTTTTCGCGCTTGATGGCCATGCTGGCCAGCGGATAGGCCGCGCTCGCAAGCAGACCCACGATGGCGACCGTGATCACCAGTTCGATCAGCGTGAACCCAGTGTGTCGCTTCCAGGAGTGCATGGCCTTTGAGGCCTCGCCGCCTTCAGTTGCTCACGGCCACGGTCAGCGGCGTCGGCGTCGTCGACGCCATTATTGCGCCGCTCGGGCCCATCGCAGTCACCTGCGCGGCAAACGCCGTCTGCGCCCTCGCCTGCAGCGCCTTGAAATGCAGCACCATCAGCTCGCCGCTACCAGAGATTGAGTTGTCTGAACCTGCTGTTACATCGAGCTGCGCGCCGCCCGAACGTCCACTGATCTTGGCGTTCAGCGCGGCAGGTACGATGCCGCCAGCATCACCGCCGGTGAGCTGGAACGCCGCACCATCGAAGCGCACCTGCGATCGCACGCGCGCGATATTCTGGTCGGTCTGCAATTGCAGCGTCACGGTAAACTCATCGCCGACCTTGACTTCAGCTGGCCCCACCAGCGTGGCGGTCGCATGCGGCACAGGTCCGTCGCTCTCAGTAGGTTTACCTGAAGGAACCTCGGTGATGCCCTGCAGCGCGGCAATGCGCGCCGAAGGCACGCCCGTCGGGTTGCTGCTGTCGCTCGCTCCGCCTGCGGAACCGACTATTGTCGCTGGAGCGCCCATCGTGCTGACATCCACTGGCGCCCGTTCAGCCGGAACGACCGCGCCGGTAGCACCAGTGGCCGAACCCGAGCCACCCGCTGGCGCCACGCGCGGCATCGAACCGCCCACGCCCAGCGGCGCCAGGCCGCTGCGCGACTCAGTGCCGTACCAGAATTCGGTCGTATCGCTCGAGGGACGCGGCTTGGCACGGATGATGCGCGGCGTGATCGACAACACAATCTCGCTCTTGTCGCGGCTGGAGGTGTGATCGCTGAACAGCCGCCCGACGATCGGTATGTCGCCGAGTCCGGGGATCTTCGACGCGCTGCGCGTATCGGAGTCCTGGATCAGACCCGCCAGCACTTGCGTTTCACCGTCCTTGAGCTGCAGCAACGTGGTCGCGTTACGGGTGCCGATTGTGTAGGCGCGGGTCTGGCCGATATTGACCGTGTTGGTAATGGAGCTGACCTCCAGGCTCATCTTGATCGCGACATCGCCGTCCGAGTAAATCGTCGGCTCGACATCGAGCGTCAATCCAACATCCAGATATTGCACATTCGTGTTCGACACCACGCCGCCGTTGCCAGACGCGGTAGCGGCTGTGGTAATCACCGGTACGCGGCTGCCGATGAGAATCTTGGCTTTTTCCTTGTTGCGCGCACGGATCCTCGGGCTGGCCAGCACGTTGGTGTTACCGGTCGTCTTGAGTGCGTCGAGCGTGACGCTGAGCGGAGATACGGTAACGGTCGAGCCGTTGAGTTTCGAATTCGCCGAGTTCCTGAAATCGTTGAGCACCAGGTTTTGCGGCGAGCTGACCGTCGCTGAACCCGGATAGGTGATTCCCAGTTGCTGCAGACGACTGCGATTGATCTCGAGGACTTCGACCTCAAGCATGACTTCCGGTTCAGCCAGGTCGACCGAGGCGACCAGCTTCTCAGCCATCCGCACGTTTTCCGGCGTATCGCGCATTACGACCGCATTCGCCCGCTCGTTAACAACCAGTGTCTTGGCATCGAGCACGGTCTTGAGCAGACCTTCCACATCCTTGGGCGCGGCCGTGTTCAGGTAGAAGGTCTTGACGACCTGGTCCTGGTAATCCTTCTGCTTAGCGTCCGTATTGGGGTAGATCAGCACCATGTTGTCGGAAAGCACCTGGCGCGCGAGCTGGTTCTGGCCCAGCACCAGATCGATGGCCTGCTCGATCGGCACTTCTTGCACGAAAATCGTTGTCTTGCTGTCGCTCTTGACGTCTTTGTCAAAAATGAAGTTGATGCCGGTCTGGCGCGAGAGCACCTCGAAAACCATCTTGGTCGGCGCATCGCGGAACTGGAGCGTCACCGGACGGTTATCGCGCGTGCGCAACTTCGGGGTGACCGCGACCGGTCCGCGTGCGGCATCGATCTTCGAACGCAGCGCTGACGCCGCGCTGAAGCCTGGATCCTCGGCCAGTACGCCGCTCACGCGTGCATTGGCCTGCTCGTCATTGCCGTTCTCGAATTCCTGCGCTGCCTGGGCAACGATCTGCGCGTGGCGCCGGTCGGCCTCGATCGCCTGTATTCCACGGTCGGCACGGCTGTTGCCGCCCTCGATTGCGAGCACACGTTTGTAGGCCGATTCCGCAGTGCTCGCGTTTCCGCTGGCGCGCGCCTTGTCGCCCTCGGCAATGAGTTTCTGCACGGCCTCGTCGTGCCGGCCCTTGAGGTCGACCCTGTACGCGAGGTTGTCCGGATCGCTCGAGACCGCCTGTTCCAGCTTCTGCAGTCCGATCTCGTAGCGACCCTGGTCAAATTCGTCCAGCCCCTGCTGGTGCAGTCGCGAGCTCGCGCAGGAAGCCAGCAGGAAAATGCCGACCAGCGCTACGCCGATCCGAGCGATTGTAGAGTTCACTGCGAGCCTCCGATAGCGAGCGTCTGTTGAATGTTCAGCGGTTTGTAGGTGAGCGTCAGCTGGCCATTCGCCGCGCTGTCGATTTTGTACGTATTGTCAATCGTATCGCCGACGCGCACGTCGAAGACGCGATCGCCGCGCGTCAGAAAGTAGACGGTGGCATCGCCCGGGTGCGCATAACTACCCATGACGGTATACGGCAGCGGCGGCGCAGTCGGCGGCGGTGGCGCGACCACTACCACCGGCGCGGGCGGCGGCGGCGGCGGCGCGACGTACCAGGATTGGGAATGGAACAAGGCCTCGACAGTTTTGCTCTCCGTCACGCGATGGGCGAGCCGGGCCAGCAGATTGCTGCTGTCGGCTCCCGCCGGGCGCGTTGCCGTGACTGCCGAAGCACCACTGGCCGACTGCCCGGTAGCGCGCTCGGCACGGTCCGCCGGCGCGCTCACTGTGGCAGTTGTCTGGTCGGGTACCGAAAGCAACACGTACACGCCAACCATTGCGGCGATTACACAAAGAATCTTGAAGCGCTTCGTGAGTGCCATTATGGATCGCTCCGCACAAAGGCCGAAAACTTGAGTTCAGCGTCGACGCCCTCTTCCCCGACCGCCTTGCGCTCTATGCGCATGCCTTCGACTGCCACGGCGGGCAGTGCCACCAGAGTGCGATCCATGAATTCGCGCAGCTGCGGATAGGTTGCGTGCACCGGAAATGTCATCTGGTAGCGGGCCGCGATGCCATCACGCGCGGGCACGAACTCATACTGGCCGCGCGGCAGGTCGACGCCGGACGCGCGCGCCTCTTCGAGGATCTTGGCGACAATTTCCGGAGCTTCACCGCGCGGCGGGAGCGCCGACAGGACCGAACCAGACAGCGGGCTCGCGGCCATGCCGCCGGCGACCGGTGCCAGATGAACCAGTTGACTCTTGAGCGCCGCGACGAGGCCGCCCTGTGGCAGATTGTTGGCAATGAACACGGTCGCGGCCAGCACCACCGCCGCGATTCCGGCGAGCATGGTCGTACCGAGGCGGCGCGCCTGGTATAGCGTTTCGGCCAGCGCCCGATTGCCGAAATGAACGAGATCGTTCACCGAAGCGCCCGCAGATGGAACTGCAGGCAGCGCGGCTGAATGCGGCAGAACCGGTGCAGGCAGCACGGGTGATGCACTGACATTCGCTCTGGGCAGCGACTCGAGCTCCACCGGGTGCGCGAGTTGCTCAGCCGGCTCGGGCTTTGCAGGCTCGAACTCACCCGCGCTCATGTCGCATCACTCCAGTCAGCCGCAATCTGAAAGCGCACCGGATGATCCTTGTCGTCGGTGCGCAGCTCATGGTTCTCAAGCATCGGGTAAAGCAGCACGTTCGTCTTGCGCAAGCGCTGCACATACGCTATCGCCAGCTCAAGGGTGCGCGCCTCGGCTGTCACACGCACGCGATGCTTGGCGTGATCGGGTTCAATGGACAGCAGCGCGATGTTGCCGGTCTCATCACTGCTGGCGCTTTCCAGCTCCGCCAGCAGCTGCGACCAGGGCGTGCCCAGCTCGCGCACCGTTTTTTCGGCCGTCTGCGAACTCAGGCCAGCAACCGACTCGGCATTGTGGCCGCGCTGCAGGGATCCGGCCAGCGCATCGCGCCGCAATTCGAGGCCTTGACGTTGCGCGTTCAGTGAATGCTTCTGGATCAATACTGCGGACAGGCACAGTGCGCCAATTACGGCGACCGCAATCCCCGCCGGCCCACCATGGAAGCGAGTGCCGGCAAAATCGAGTTGCAGCTGCGGCGCGCTCATGCCTGGTGCCTGCGCATGAATTCGAGGCGCCCGGCGGTGGATTCGCCGACCGTCTCTTCGTCGAGCCACACCAGGTCGGCGCCGCCGGCGCCGGCCGCGATGCGCAACGCGGTCGGCGCATCGACGTACACGCGCCCCTCCTGCGCCTGGCCGTTGGCGAGGCGCCCGAAAGTCTGCAACCTGCGCAGCTCTACGGCCCAGTCGGCGCCAATCCGCACGCTGCGCACGCGGTCCCAGTTGCCACCGCCCAGGCGCGCGGCAGCCAGCGAGCCCTGCTCGATGGACACGAACCAGGCGCCACTGTCCGGCAGGCGGGTGCGCCAGTGGTTGTAAGCGGAGACCAACTGCGGCTGGAGTGACTTCAGCGGAATGCGGTGGCGCGTGAGCATGAGCTGCAGTTCGTCGAGCAGGCTCGCGGGCAGCGCACACGCCACCTGCGCCCGGCCGGGCCGCGAATCGGCCAGCGTTACGGTCCACTGGCTCACCACCTCACCGTAGATGCCATTGAGCACGTGGCGTGCATGGGTCATCCGCTCGGCGGCGCCGCTCAGGGCGTCGGAAAACGGCACCATGGCGTAACGCACCCAGTGATCGGAGACGACGACACGGGCAACCGCGCCCTGCCACTCCGCTCTGGCAAGCAGCGCGTCGAGTGCGTTGAGCGCGTTGGACCAATGGGTATCGTCCTCGAGCTCGTTGGTCCAGCTCGCCTCGCCCACGCTCTTTGGCTTCACGCCGCGAGCAAGGCGGGTCAGCGCCAGCTTGTGTGGCGCGAGGTAGACTCCGATCTCATCACGCCATAGTGGTGACACGGTTCACCTCCTCAAGTGTCGTCTCGCCACGACGCACCAGCTCGAGCGAGGATTCGCGGATCAGGCGGATGCCGCCGCGCGCCGCCAGCTCCTTGAGTTGGCGCACCGGTGCGCGGGCAATGATCGCCTCGCGGATTTCATCGTTCAGTACCAGCAGTTCACCGACCGCCTTGCGGCCCTTGTAGCCGGTGCCACGGCAATGCTTGCAGCCACGGCCTACCCTGAATTCGTAGGCCGCATGCGCAGCGATCTGCAATTGCGACTCTTCCAGCAGCCGGCGCGACGGCGTATAGGAATCGGCACACTGCTCGCACACGACGCGCACCAGTCGCTGCGCGAGGATGGCGCTCAACGCCGCAACGAAACTGTAGGTATCGACACCCATGTGCACGAAGCGGCCCATGACGTCGAACACATTATTGGCGTGCACGGTGGTGAACACCAGGTGACCTGTCAGCGCAGACTGGATCGCGATCTGTGCGGTCTCCGGGTCGCGGATTTCGCCGACCATGATCTTGTCGGGATCGTGACGCAAAATAGAACGCAAACCCCGCGCGAAGGTCAGGCCTTTCTTCTCATTGACCGGGATTTGCAATACCCCTGGCAGCTGGTATTCGACCGGGTCTTCGATCGTGACGATCTTGTCGTGACCCGTTTGTGTTTCGGAGATGGCAGCGTAAAGCGTCGTGGTCTTGCCACTACCGGTGGGACCGGTCACCAGCAACATGCCATAGGGCAGGCTGGACAGGCGCCGCAGCTGGCTCACCATATCAAGGTCGAAGCCCAGGGACTCGAGCGTCAAACCATGCACTTTCTCCGTCAGTGACTGCTTGTCGAGAACGCGTAGCACCCCGTCCTCGCCGAATACGCTGGGAATGATCGACACGCGGAAGTCGATGGCGCGGCCGTCGATGGCCACCTTGAAGCGGCCGTCCTGCGGCACGCGGCGCTCGGAGATATCGAGCTCGGCCATGACCTTGATGCGCGAGATCACCTGCTCGGAAACCTCGGCGCCAGTGACGGTGGCCATATGCACCAGCACGCCGTCGATCCTGTAACGCACGACCAGGCCGTTGGCGAGTGTTTCCAGGTGAACGTCACTGGCGCCGGCGCGCAGCGCGTCGTACAACGTCGAGTGCACCAATTTGACGATCGGACTGGAATCCTGGCTGATCGATGCGAGCGAGAGGTTGTCGACGGCCCCGCCGGTCGAACCCTCTGACGTGCTGCCTACAACCGCCGCATCAAGCGCGCGCAGTCCCTGTTCATGACGGGAAATGTAGCTGGCGATTTCGGCGCGCGGCGCGAGTACCCATTCCAGAGTCTGCGTTACGCGCACCTCGAGCCAGCTGCGCGTGCCGGCATCGAACGGATCCGCAATGATGGCCAACAGTTTTTTGCCACTGCGAGCGAGCAGGCAGTTGCGTCGCGTGGCCTCGGCCGGCGGCAGCAGGTCGAAGGCGGGATCGAGCCGCGCCAGGTCGGCGCGCGCGAGCACGCGATAGTCCAGGGCGCGGCCCAGTGCCGAAGTGAGCTCGACCGGCCCGAGCCCCGAGCGCTCCTCGAGGTACTCGAGCGTCGAGCGCCCGTTGGTCTGTGTTTCGGTGACGGCCGCGGTCAGCAGCGCCTCGTCGAGCCCGAACAGGTTGGAATTGTCGGGAGCCGCGCTCATTTGATGCTCCCGGCCAGTTCGAAGATGGGGAAATACATCAGCACCACGATGCCGCCGATGACGATGCCGATCAGGCTCATCAGCGCCGGCTCGATCAGGCGAGTCACCAGCCCGACCCAGCGCGAGAGTTCCTCGTCGTAGAAGCCGGCGATTCGTTCCATCATCTCGCCCATGTTGCCGCTGCGCTCACCGACGCGCAGCATGCGTGCCGCCACCGGTGTCGTCAGGCCGTACTGCTCCATCGCGTCGCCAAGCGAGCGGCCTTCACGCACCGCTTGCGTGGCGTTGGCGAATGCGGGCCGCAGGTTTGCAGACAAGAGCCCCGCAGACATGCGCATCGCGGTGACCATGGGGGTGCCACCACGCTGCAACATGCCCACGGTGCGGTAAACGCGCGCCAGCTGGTAGATGTGCAACCGGCGGCCGAGCGCCGGAATGCTGGCGATGCGGCGACCGATCGCGGCACGTACCGCGGGGCGCGAGAAGGTGTAGCCCAGCGCGGCGATGGCCGCGGCGGCACCGATCAGTACGGCAAAGCCGTTTTTATCGAGGAACTGGCCCCACTGCATCAGCATGCGCGAGGCGAACGGCAGGTCGCTGCCGAGATCTTCGTAGATCGAGCTGAATCGCGGCACCACGTAGCCCATCAGGAAGGCGACCACCAGCAGGCCCGCGCCGCACAGCACCGCCGGATAGATCGAGGCGTTGATCAGGCTTTTGCGCAACACGTCGACCTGCTGCTGATATGCGACGTAGCGCGTCAGCGCTTCACGCAGCGCACCCGTGCGTTCGGCTGCGCGCACAGTCGCGACGTACAGTGTGGGGAAACTCACTGGATGTTCGGACAGCGCGGCACCGAAGGTTTGTCCTTCGCGCAATCGCACCAGCACCTGGTCAAGCGTGCGGCGGATCGGCGGTGCGGCTTCCTTTTCGGCCAGCGTCTCGATCGACTCCACCAGCGACAAGCCCGCATCCAGCAGTGCCACCAGCTCCTGGCTGAACGTGACCAGCGGCATGCGCGTGGCGCGACCGCCAAAATTCAGGCTCCGTTCACGTGCAATGGATATGAAGGCGAGGCCCGCTCCCGCCACCTGGCGGCGCGCATCCGACTCGTCGACCGCATCGAGCACGTATGAGAGCACGTCGTGCACTCCGCTCATCGCTTTGATGCGAAAGCGCATGAGCTACCAGTTCCCCAGGTCGGCCGCTTCGCCGCTACCGCCCTGGCGACCGTCCTTGCCATATGACATGAGGTCGAAATCGTTGTTGTGCGTGCCCGGCTCGGCATACAGAAACGGGTTGCCCCAGGGATCGAGCGGCACTTCTTTCTTCAGGTAAGGGCCGGCCCAGTTCTGCTCGCCCTGTGGCGCAATATTGAGCGCCGCGAGTCCCTGCTCGGCGGTCGGTAAGTGGCCCACATCAATACGGTACTGTTCGAGCGCTTTGTCGAGCGCGTCGATCTGCGCGCGTGCCGCCTTGACCTGCGATTTGCCTACTTGCGCGAAATAACGTGGCGCGACGATGCCGGCCAGCAGTCCGATGATGACCATCACGACCAGCAGCTCGAGTAGCGTGAATCCAGCGGATCGTCGCTTGATGTGGATGGGTGTCATGAATCGGTTCCCGCCGCGGACGCGGCCGACTGCACCAGCAACGCACGATACATCCGCAAGACATTGGGCACGTATGCGCGCGTTTCCTTGTACGGTGGGACGCGCCGACCGTAGCGCTCCACTGCATTCTCGCCAGCGTTATACGCCGCGAGCACCAGTTCGAGCTTGTCCTTCCCGTAGCGCGTGATCAGCTCGGCCAGATAGCGGGCGCCGGCGCGGATATTCTGTTCCGGGTCAAATGCGTTGAAAGCGCCGTAGCGGCGAGCTGTCGACGGGAGAAGCTGCATGAGACCGACGGCACCGCGGCGCGAAATCGCGCGCGGATTGAAGCCGGACTCTACGACGATCACGGCGCGCACCAGCTCGGACTGCACGCTGGCTGCCTCGGCCGCGCGGGCAATGGCGGCGTCGTAATCACTGGAGCGAGCCAACCAGGTCGCCGCGCGACGGGCATCCGCCGGCACCCCCACCGGTGTCTCGACCGGCGCACGGACGATTAATTTGTAGCGCGCGTCGTTCGGTACGTTACTGAAATGCGTGGTGCCAGAAGTATCGGTATAGGTGTAGATATCCGCGCGGCACAGGGGTGCAGAAGCACCCAGCGCCAGCACCAGCACCCAGCATACGGCCCGGCTTGTCATGGGCTCACTCTACGAGACCCTACCCCTATCGTAAGGTAGGCAAACTCCGTAGCCGAAGGGGCGGTTATGTCCCGGAGGGGCACTCGCAGCCGCGTTACCTTACTTCATGGGGCCAAAGGGGTGATTTAAATCAATTTTCTACCCGGCCGGGCCCTGCGGGTATGATCAGGCAGAAGGATCCCACCTTTCGTGTATACAGACTGGTTCAAGCTCAGAAAGCTCCCCTTCAGGCTGCGCCCGGACCCGGAATTCCTGTACCTGGACAGCGAAGCCGGCCCGGTACTCGCGGCGCTCCGGGCCGCCGTGACCAGCGGCCGTGGCATGCTGTGCCTGCTCGGTGAGGCCGGCACCGGCAAGACCACTCTGCTGCATGCCCTCGCCCGCGAGTATCAAAGCGGCATGCCCGTCGCCCGTATCCAGCAGCCCGGCCTTACGGCAGCGGAACTGTTGGATGCGCTTTGTGATCAGTTCGGGCTCGCGCCGGCAGCAGGTGGTGTGCCGCTTCCCGCCGCGCGCCTCACAGGATTTGTGGACGAGGAAAGCCGGCAAGGCCGCACCGTGCTGGTGCTGATCGACGAAGCACATCGTGCGTCCGCTCAAATGCTGCGCGCCTTGCTGGAGCTGGGGACGCATACGCCGGCGCCGCTGATCGTGCTCGCTGGGGAATTGGATCTGTCGAAGTCGCTGGCGGCGCTCGAGGCGCAGGGAGCGTTAGTGAGCCTGCTGGGAACGCTGCGCCTGCCGCGACTGAACCCGGCGCAAATCGCCGGCTACATTGATTACCGGTTGGCCGTGGCTGGCAACAATGGCCGTACGATCTTCGAGCCCGACACGCTGGTGGAGATCATGCTCTACACCGGCGGTACACCGCAGCTCATCAACGTGCTGTGTGACAGTGCCATGAACTACGCTGAAGCACACAACACGCAGCGTGTCAGCGTATCCGAGATCCGCGACGCGGTGCATGATCTGAAATGGGTGGAGTTCTCCGCGCGCGTGGCGCAAGCGGAGACGGCCGCCAACGCATCTGGTTCAGGCAACGAGCAAACGCTGCGGCCTGCGGTCACGCCGGAACTTGAAGTGTTGCAGAGCGGGCGTCCGCTACGCCGGCTGACGCTCAGGCCAGGCAAGCTCGTGGTCGGGCGCGGCGAAGACGCCGGGTTGCGCCTCGACAGTCAGCTTGTAAGCCGTCGACATTGCCAACTCTTCACCACAGCCGAACAGACCTTCGTCACCGACCTGGGCAGCACCAACGGCATACTTGTGAACGGCCAGAGGCTCCGCATCCACAAGCTGGTACCCGATGACAGGATCGTGATCGGCGATCACACGCTGATCTACCACGAAACGCCGCAGGCACGGCCGACCTGACCCTTATTCTCCAGCGTGCGCGACTCGTGCGACCGCGCGGTCGAGTTCCGCCAGTGGCCAGCTGAGCTGCGCCAGCGTACCGCGGCCCGGGGCGGGTGTGATGCTGAACTGGCCACCGGTCATCTGCGCGCGCTCGCGAAGATTGCGCAACCCGGAACCATGCCGACGGGATTCGGGCGTCGCCCTCTCAAGCCCCACGCCGTTGTCGCGCACCTCGAGCAGCAGCTTTTGTTCGTCCATGGCCAGTTTCACCGCCACGTGCCTCGCGTTCGAGTGCTTCGCAACATTGTTGAGCAACTCCTGCACACTGCGATATACGACCGTCGCCAGCCGGTCCGGAACCTGACCGTCGGAGACGTTGAGTTCGGTGACCACGGTGAGCAAGGGATAGATCTCGGCAAAGTCGCGACAGAACCATTGCACCGCCGAAGCGGCGCCCAGATCATCGAGGATCTTTGGCCGCAGGTTCATCGAGATCGAGCGGATGCTCTCGGCCGTTTCCTGGATGCGACGCACGGCGAGCTGGAACACCGCGCCTGAATCACCGAGCCGCGGCTGGCGCAGCAGCTCCATGCCGCGCTCAAGCGTATATTTCGCGGCGCTCAGGGACTGGCCGACCGAATCGTGCAGCTCCAGTGCGATGCGCTTGCGTTCGCCCTCCTGCGCGCCGATCAATTGTTCGGACAACGCCACGAGCTCGTTGCGCGAGCCGCGCAGAGCGATCTCGGCCTGCTCGCGGCGGATGATTTCGTTGCGCAGATCGCGATTGGCGTCACCCAGCGCCTGAGTGCGGGCGCGCACCCGTTCCTCGAGGCTGGAATTGAGTCGCTCGAGTTCGTCGCGCGCGCGATACAGCGCGGTCTCGTCGGTCACGACCAGTACGGCGCGCGCGGCACCACGCGTTGGTTCCGGCCCCGGGCGACTGCGCATCGGACGGACGGTCAGGTGCACATGGCGCGTGCCGATCGCATCCTGAAATTTGAACTGCCCGCGCGCTCCTTCGCGGATCTCGGCGAGCGCGTGCTTCAGGAAGCTGGCTATTCTGCAGCGCGCATTGCGGCAGCCCGGATGCAGGACGACATGGGCGTGCTTGCCAAGCACGCCGGCAACGGTGCCCAGCGACCAGTCCTCCACCGCGCGATTGGTACGCACGATCTCGCCATTGCCACCCAGCAGGCAGACCAGCTCTGCCAGCGCGTCAACCGTGCTCTCCCAATCGAGCTTGGCCCGCTCGATGGCGGCCTGGCGGCCAGCGCCCTCGGATTGCGGCCCGACCTCCGACGTGGCGTGACCCGGGCGTCGGGCGCGGCGAGGACGCGCTCGGCTGCTTTTGGTTTTGGCGGAGGTGGCCATGATGGAGGGAGTCTAACCGCGATGACTGCCCACTGATGTTCGCCCTATGCCAATCCTATGTTAAGGAGTCAACTTTTCCGCTGACCGGCGTGTCGGCGCTCAAAGACACTACGCGGCGCCCCAGACGAGGAGTAAGGTTGGCAATCCACCTCGCATACCGGGAGCAAGACCATGGCCCTATGGAAAGAAGTCCCCGCCACTCCCTCGCCGGATCCGGCGCCTGCCTCCGGCAGTGCCGGCGCGAAGGCCCCGGCGGAGGCCGCGTCCCGCTCCACTTTTGACCGCGCCGCAGTCGAAGCGGCCTCGGCAGCCACCACTGCGTCACGTCCGGCGCCGCGTACCGATCTGAAAGAATCGCTGATTTCCTCCGGGCTCGCGATCGAAGGCAAGATCGCCGGCACCGGCCACGTCCGCATCGCCGGCGCCTTCAAGGG
>JBEPVP010000003.1:0-46848 GCA_041690935.1 Rhodanobacter sp. | reverse complement strand
CCTCGCGGCGTTGCCGCAGGACATCCATGTGGTCGCGCTCGATGGCCGCGGCAAGCCATGGTCGAGCGAGGAGCTGGCCGAACAGTTGACCCAGTGGCGCATGGCCGGCCGCGACCTAGCGTTCCTGATCGGTGGGCCCGATGGCCACGCGCCCGAAGTACTGGCGCGCGCCGATCAACGCTGGTCGCTCGGTGCGCTGACCCTGCCGCACATGCTGGTGCGGCTGGTACTGGCCGAGCAGCTGTATCGCGCCACCACGATCATGGCCGGGCATCCTTACCATCGCGGCTAGATCGGGCGCCGCCAGCACGCGCGTCGGCGAAGGCGATATGCTTGCGCCCATCCCCACCCTCCCGCCAACGCCATGCCTTTCCAGGTCCGCCAAGCCACCGTCCTCGACCTCGACACGCTGGCGCCGTTGTTCGATGGCTATCGGCAGTTCTACGGCCAGCCGGCCGATCTGGCGCGAGCGCACGATTTTCTGGCCGAGCGCCTGCGCCAGCATGAGTCGCTGATCCTGCTGGCGCGTGACGACCACGGCGAAGGGCTGGGTTTCACCCAACTCTATCCGCTGTTTTCCTCGGTGCGCACCGTGCGTACCTGGTTGCTCAATGACTTGTTCGTCGCACCATCGGCGCGTCGGCAAGGCGTGGCCGCGGCGTTGCTCGGTGCCGCGGCGGAGCACGCGCGCGCGCTGGGCGCAGCCGGCCTGTCGCTATCCACGGCGCGGGACAATGCGCCGGCGCAGGCACTCTACGAATCGTTGGGCTGGCAACGCGACCGGCAGTTCTGCGAGTACAGCCTCGGCCTGTGAGCCGTTACGCTGGCCGCACCATCGTCGACCGGAATTCGCATGCTTCATCTCGCTTCGCAATCGCCGCGTCGCCGCCAGTTGCTGGAACAGATCGGCGTGGATTTCGCGGTAGTCGATGTCACCGTGGTCGAACAGCGCGCGCCGGATGAATCGCCGGCGGACTACGTGAGCCGCGTGGCGCGCGACAAGGCGCGGACCGGCCTGGCCAGGTTGGATCATGCAGACGATGTCGTGGTGCTGGGCGCGGATACCGAGGTGGTGCTGGACGATGAAGTGTTCGGCAAGCCGCGGAATGCCGACGATGCTGCCGCGATGCTGCGCCGGCTGTCCGGCCGCACGCACGCGGTGATCTCGGTGGTGTGGCTGGTCGCTGCCATGCGGGAACAGTGTGAGGTGTGCGTATCGCAAGTGCGCTTTGCCACGCTGGACGCATCGACCATCGCCGCCTACGTCGCTACCGGCGAGCCGTTCGGCAAGGCCGGTGCGTATGCGATCCAGGGCCGCGGCGCGGCCTTGATCGAGCACCTCGAAGGCAGCTATTCCGGCGTGATGGGACTGCCGCTGTTCGAGACCGCGCGACTGCTGCGCCGCTTGGACATCGCCGCAGCGTGAGCGAACTCAGCCGGGCAGGTTGATCGCCATGAACCACGCCAGCACCGCCAGCAGGTTGTTGATGCCGTGGGCCAGTATCGCCGGCCAGATCGAGCCCGAACGCAGGCGCAACCAGGCCAGCACCCATCCCAGCAGCACCAGGTCGGGCAGCGCGTACCACTGGAATTGCAAACCCGGCAGATGGACCAGCCCGAATGTCAGCGAACTGATCGCCACTGCCCAGCCGATATGCCAGCGCTGCAGCGCCGACAGCAGCACGCCGCGGAACAGCAGCTCCTCGACCAGCGGCCCCATGCTCACCACCATCAGCGCCAGCAGCACGCGCAGTGCCGGCGGCGTGTCGCGGCCGAGTTGCTGGATGTCCTGGGTCAGCGAGTGGCCGTGCGCCAGCCACTGGGTCAGCAGGCCACCCAGCACGGGCGCGGCCAACCCCGCCACGATCGCCAGTGCAAAGAAGTACCAGCGGCGTGGCAGCGTGAAGCCGAAGCCGGGTGCTTGGGCCAGCGACCACAATCGCGGCCACTTCCCGCGCGAAAGCAGCACGATCAGCGTGCCGGCCAGGCCCAGCGAAACCACCACCGTCAACGCCTGCATGCCCGGTTGCGCCAGCGCTGCGCGGATGCCCTCGCCGAGGTGATCCGCGCCATCGTGGATGCTGACGAAACCTCCAGTCAACCCGATCAGCGTGGCCAACAGCAGGCTGGCGAGGGCCTGCAACACGAAATACAGTGCGATCATTCCCAGCGCCGCCGGCACGCCTGGCGCACGCGCGATAGCGGGTCGGGCAGGCAACGCCGGGGATTGCGCGGCGTGGGAGAGGGCGTTCATGGCGACCGTTCGACCTTGCCGTCGGCTCAGCCGATCAGCATGGCGCGACCGACACCGATCACTGCCATCACCAGCAACGCAGCCCAGGCGATCATGCCGACCATGAAACCCGGGCCGCGCTTGCCCGCATCACCGAGATAGGCGATCGCGTACCAGATCCGGCCGATGATCCATATCAGCCCGGCCACGCCAGCCCAGCCGGTGAAACCGTACTGCGCCGCCAGCCACAGCGTGGGCAGGAACATCATCGTCTGCTCCAGCGTGTTCATCTGCACCCGGTAGGCACGCTCGAACGCGGGATGACCGCTGATTGCCGGTGCCTTGATGTCGTACTTGCCACGAGCGTGGCCGACGGCCCACATCGTGCCGAGCAGGAGCAGCACGGTGAGCAGGGTCACCAGGGCGGGCAAATGGGTCATGCTGAAATCCTCACAAAGGGTCGCCTACTTTAGCGGCAGTGCGCGCTTGGCGTTGCCGCGAGCGGCGCGCTATCGTCGCCACGCGGCATCCGGACGCGTGCATCAGTCAGCGAGGAACCTATGGATTGGCGAAAAGGTGGTAGCAGCAGCAACGTCGAGGTCGACAGCGGTGGTGGTGGCGGTGGCCGGCGCTTCGGCGGCGGTCGCGGCATGGGCCTGGGCACGATCGTGGTGCTGGCGATCATCGGCTGGATCTTCTTCAAGAACCCGCTGGCCTTGCTCGACCAGAGCGGCACGCAGTCCGGTTCAGCCGTGCAGAGCGGGACACCGGCGCAGGTCGATCCGCAGCAGAAGGATTTCGTCAGCGCGATCCTGCATTCGACCGAACAAACCTGGGGCGAGATTTTCCAGGCCAGGGGGATGACGTACGTCGACCCCAAGCTGCACCTGTTCAGCGGTGGCGTGAATACCGCGTGCGGGGGTGCCACCACCGCGGTGGGACCGTTCTACTGCCCCAGTGACCAGAAGGTCTATCTCGACGTGGCGTTCTTCCAGCAATTGCAGGACGAGCTGCATTCCTCCGGCGATTTCGCGCGAGCGTATGTGATCGCGCACGAGGTCGGCCATCACGTGCAGAAGCTGACCGGCGTGTTCGACAAGGTGGATGCGGCACGCCGTCGGGGTGCACCGATGGATGGCGCCGACGGCCTGTCCGTGCGGCAGGAACTGCAGGCCGACTGCTATGCCGGCGTGTGGGCCAACCACAGCCAGCACGAACTCAACTGGCTGCAGCCGGGCGACATCGAGTCGGCGCTCAACGCCGCCAGCCACATCGGTGACGACACCCTGCAGCAACAGGCGCAGGGGCGGGTGCGACCGGACACGTTCACGCATGGCACTTCGGCACAGCGCGTGAAATGGTTCAAGACCGGCTTTGGCAGCGGTGACATGAACCAGTGCGACACGTTTGCCGGCGAACCTTGAGCAGGCCTTTGCCGGTTGTCGTGGAGGGTCCGCTGTATGGCGGGCCCTTCACGCCCTAGAATCCGCAGGCTGCGCGCCTCGGGGTGCGCCTTGGTCAAAGCCGATGCAACATCCCTGTTTGCGCTGCGGTGCGTGCTGCGCTTTCTTTCGTGTGGCGTTCCACTGGTCGGAGGGCGAGGCTTCCCTGGGCGGATGCGTACCGCCGGAACTGACCGAAAAGCTCGACCCGCACCGTCTGGCGATGCGCGGTACCGATGCCGCGCAGCCGCGCTGCGTGGCCTTGCAGGGCACGGTGGGCGGGGCCGCACACTGCGGCATCTACGCGCAGCGGCCCTCGGTATGCCGCGAAGTGAAGCCGTCGTGGGAGTTCGGCGTGATCAGTCCGCAGTGCGACAAGGCGCGCGTTGCGCATGGGATGCCGCCACTGACGATGCAGGACTGGATGGGTCCTCCTGCATTTGGGGATCTCGAAAGACCTCTCAACGCCGTCATGCCGGCGAAAGCCGAAGAACTCCACAACAGCGAAGCTGGTCAATCCAGTGACGTGGTATTTCGAGGGTCCGAAGTCGCTGGCTCCCGGCTTTCGTCGGGATGACGGCAAAAAAACGGGTTGTTCGGCGCTCTCACTCCCTACTACCTGACCCTGGCCTTTTAGCGTAAGGACGACGTGTCGGAAGCGCCTCGGAGCACTCGCACGAATTGCTGCAATTCGCCTGAACTGATATCGGACACCGCCACGTAGCGCATGCCGTCGGCGCTCCAGCGGATGACGGTGTAGCCATTCCGGCTCGCTGTTTGCGAGGCCGCGCTGGACGCGGTTCCGGCCGGCCACTGATACAGGTTGATGACGTGCAGGTGCCGGCGATAGACCAGCGCCGCGACACTGTGGCCGCCGAGTGCGTCGAGCCGGCCGCCGACCAGCGGAAAACCGCTGGAAGTCAGATCCTGCACGCGCGGCGAGAAGTCGAGCTTGCCTTCGAACCACGGCTTCACCGTGTGCTGGTCGGTCGAGACGACGTCCATGAGGTGCTGTGGCTGCAGCGAGCGCAGATGGCTGGAGATCGCTTCGTCGACGACGGCAACGGCAACGGGCTGCGTGCTGCGCTGTTGCAGCGTGTAGATGAACACCGGCGTGGCAAGCAGCAGGGCGCCGGCGAAGCCGGCCGCCATGGCGAGCGCCAGCAGCGGACGTCGCGGCCGCCGGGCGGCGGTCGGCGCGACCGATGTTGCCGGCGCTGGTGGAACGCTCCAGCGTGCGCGCAGGGCTGCGGGTGCACCGTGATAGAGCGATGCGCGCGCCTGTGCCAGCGCGTGATGCAGCTGCGCATGTTGCGCATACGTGGCCGTGCAGGCAGCGCATGTCTGCATATGCCGGGCCACGGCCACGCTTTGCGCCGCATCCAGTTCGTCGTCGAGATAGGCATGCAGCAGCAGTGCTGCGTCGTTACACATCATGGCGGCTTACCTCCTCAGAAGGGCTGGCCAGCTGGACGGCCAAACGCTGGCGCGCACGGGCCAGCCGCGACATGACCGTGCCGATCTTCAGCTGGGTGATCGCGGCGATTTCCTTGTACGAACATTCTTCCAGCTCGCGCAGCACGATGACTTCGCGCAGCGCGTCCGGCAACGCTTCCAGCGCGTGCTGCAAGTCGCTTGCGTCCGCGGCTCGCAGGGCCAGCGCTTCCGGCGATGGTCGTTCGTCTTCCAGTGCATGGATCGCTTCGTCGAACAGTTCGTGCCGGCCGCCGGGCGGTGTCTTGGAGCGCATCGTGTAGAAGGTATTGCGCACGATCGCGAGCAGCCAGACCCGCGCATCGCCGCCGTGAAAACTGCCGAAATAGCGAAGCGCGCGCAGCAGCGACTCCTGTACCACATCCTGCGCATCCGCATCGTGGTGCGCGAGCCAGCGCGCAAGGTTGTAGGCCGCGTCCATGTGCGGCAGCACGTCGGTCGCGAAGCGCGCGTTGGGGTCGCTGTTCGGGCCTGTGGGCATGGCATGCAAATCGACTGGCATAAGTAGCAATACCGCGGTTGCCAGGAATTTATTCCATCGGCGCGGGCGGGAATAGACAGGCTGGCGGCGCGGTAATGCAAGGTGGACGCAGTGCGCGCGGGGTTGCCCGCACGGCGCCTTGTGCTTCCGCCGGCCAGTCGGCCAGCTCCCTACTTACCAAGAAGAGACGATCATGCCAAGTACATTCGATGACGATGACAGCCGCGTTGCCGGTCGGCGCCAATTCCTGCACTGCATGGCCTGGGCTGGCGCGGGAACGCTGTGGCTGATGAAGGGCGGCGTGCTGCATGCGCAGTCGCTGGCTGGCGGTGCGGACGCGGCGGCGTCCATCGCGGATGCCAGCTTCAGCTTCGCGCAAATCAGCGATTCCCATATCGGCTTCCACCATGAGCCGAACATGGATGTGGCCGCTACCTTTCGTGCCTCGCTGGCGTTGGTCAATGCGCAAGCGGTGAAGGCGGACTTTTTGCTGCATACCGGCGACCTGACCCATCTGTCGAAGCCGGAAGAATTCGACACGCTGAGCGGGCTGGTGCGCGACGCACACCCCGGCCAAGTGTTCTACGTACCCGGCGAGCACGATGTGATCGGTGACAACGGTGCCGAGTTCTTCCGCCGCTTCGGCGAGCGGCAGCACCCCGGGGGCTGGTACAGCTTCGACCACCGCGGCGTGCATTTCGTCGGCTTGATCAACGTGCTCAACCTCAAGGCCGGCGGACTGGGCTTTTTGGGCGCCGAGCAGCTGGCATGGCTGAAGCAGGATCTGGCGGGACGATCCGCGTCGACGCCGCTGGTGGTGTTTGCGCATATGCCGTTGTGGTCGCTGTACCCGGCATGGGGCTGGGGCACGGACGACAGCGCCGAGGCGATGACGTATCTGCGCCGCTTCGGCTCGGTCACCGTACTGAACGGGCACATCCACCAGATCCAGCAGAAGGTGGAGGGCAACATCACGTTCCATACGGCGCACTCGACCGCCTATCCGCAGCCGGCGCCCGGAGCCGGGCCCGGTCCTGGCCCGATGAAAGGCGTGACGGCCGACGCACTGCATCGCTACCTGGGCATTCGCGAGGTACGCCATGTGCGCGGTACGCAAGCCCTTGCAGTGACCGAGGAGGTGCTGTCATGAACGGTGCGATGGAGAGGTTGCCCGCCGGGCAGCGGTGGCGTCAGCGGCTGTGGTTGTGCGCCCTGTTGCTCGGTGTTACCGGGATGGGTTCGGCTGCGTCGTCTGCCCGTGCGTCGACCACGGCGAGTGCGCGCGGCGCGCAAACCTATCAGGTCGACATTCGCAATTTTGCGTTCGCGCCGAACAAGCTGATCGTGCCGGCCGGCGCCCACGTGGTGTGGACCAATCGCGACGAGGAACCGCATATCGTGGTCAGTGCCGGCGCTGGCTTTGCCGCATCGCCGGCGATGGATACCGGCGACTCCTACGACACGACCTTCGCCAAGTCGGGCACCTACACGTACTTTTGCTCGATCCATCCGATGATGGTCGGCACGATTATCGTGAAGTGACCGTCGCCCGCGGGTTTACTGTCGGGTTGCTGTCGAAGCGGTAGATGTCCATGGCCAGCAGGCCCATGTCGATGCCGGCATCGATCCGTTGCGCATGCGGGTTCGCGCCCGCTGCGCCCAGCGCCACGAACAGCGGCAACAGGTGCTCGTCGGTGGGATGCGCGCGTTCGGCGAACGGTGCCAGGCGGCGGTAGTCGAGCAAGGCATCGATGTCGCCGGTGGCAAGTTTCTGCTCGATCCAGTCGATGAACGGCTTCACGTACGGCGCCTGCCGCTCGTCGCTGTAACCGGCGCCGAGATCGTGCAGGTTGTGGGTGATGCTGCCGGAGCCGATCACCAGTACGCCTTCATCGCGCAACGGCGCCAGCGCCTGGCCCAGCGCGTAGTGGTGCGCGGGGCCGAGTTCGGGCTGGGTCGAGACCGGCACTACCGGAATGTCGGCATCCGGGTACAGCAGGCGCAGCGGCACCCACGCGCCGTGGTCGAGGCCGCGCGCGGGATCGAGTGTTGCCTTGAGGCCGGCCTGGTCGAGCAGGGCGGCAACCTGCTCGGCGAGCGCGAGTGCGCCGGGTGCGGGATAGCGCAGTTGATACAGCGCGGCGGGGAAGCCGCGGAAGTCGTAGATGGTTGTCGGCGCGGCCGCACTGCCGACCTGCGGGCCGCGTGACAGCCAGTGCGCGCTGGCGATCACGATCGCCTTCGGTCGTGGCAATACGCTGGCCAGTTCGGCAAGCCGTTCGCCGGTAAGGCCGGGTTGCAGCGCGGTCATCGGCGAGCCGTGCGAAATGTACAGGCTGGGCAGGGTGCTCATGTGCATCGCTCCGTTGAAATCGATGACGCGATGATGAGGCCGCGGCGGCGAATTACAGCGTCCATGGCGGGAACGCTGCGTTGCCCCCGCCGAACGCTGGCGCTCCTACGCGGATCCGGTCGGCAGGCCGAGGCCGAACCGCAGCGGGTCCAGCAGGGCACCGTACTGAGCCGCGCGCGCGGTGTCGTGCTGCAGCGGCTGGCGTACCTGCGCCGCGCTGGCCGTGCGCACGCTGCGCGTCGCCCGGTGGTAGTCGAGGCAGGCCGGATCGAACGGCAAATCACAGAACGCCAGTAGCGCGCGGATCTCGCGCTCCGGCGCGGCCAGCAAGGCCTCATAGCGCTGGATGCGGATACGCTGCGGCGCGGCGGCGTGCCACGTCGCCATCGATCGCTCGTAGTCGCGGATATAGGCAGCGATGTCGGTCAGCGTGCAGGCGAAATGCGGCAGCCGGTAGAACTGCTGCTTGTAGCAGGACCAGCCTGCTTCCAGTGCATCGCGGCGGGCGTCGACGATGCGCGCCCCGGGCAGCATCGCGCCCAGCACGCCACTGAGCAGCCAGTTGGACGGCAGCTTGTCGGTATGCCGCGGCTTGTGCTTGCGCCAGCGCGCGGTCAGTTCCAGGTAACGTCGGCCCAGTCGCTGCCAGTCGTCGGCGTTTGTCGTGTTGATCCATCGCAGCAACGGCAGATGCCGGCGTGCGGATTCCTCGCTGAGCACCTGTTCCAGATCCGGCAGTTCGCTGGCGCCCTCGACGGCGAAATGGGCGGCGAGGATTTGCTCGAACAGGGTGGAGCCGGAGCGCGGCAGGCCGACGATGAAGATCACTTCGTGGCCGAGCGTGGCGTCCATCGGCGCGGGTAACTCGGGGCAGGCGGCGAGGATCGCCTCGACGTGCGCATGGAATGCTCCGGCATTCCACGGTGCCAGCTCGCGCAATTGGGCATTCGCCGCGTTCAGTGCGGCGAAGGCCCGCTCGTGATGGCCGTGGTCCTCGCATACCTTGCCCAGCGCAAAACCCATCGCGATGCGATCGGCCGGGCTGAGTTCGGCATGCTGCAGCGCCGCCGCCAGTTGTTCGCGATCGCCCACGGACAACGGCAGCGTCTTCATGTTCGCCAGCCCGCGCCAGGCGTCGCCGCATGTCGGGTGCAATGCCAGCGCGGCGCGGTAGCGCGCATCGGCCTCGTCGAAACGGCCCGCATGCACCAGCGCGTCGCCGAGCAGGATCAGCGCGGGCAGGAAATCCGGCGCCAGCCCATGCGTCTGCTCCAGCGCCTCGATGGCCGCGTCGGTAGCGCCATGCAATTGCAGGTTGCGGCCGAGGTTGAACCACGGCATCGCGGCGTCCGGCGCCAGTGCGCAGGCCTGCCGCCAGCTGGCGAACGCGGCCTCCATGTCGCCGACGGCCTGTTGCACGTTGCCCAGGTCGGAATGCGCCAATGCGTAGTCCGGCCATTGCGCGAGGGCTCGGAGTAGCAGCGCCTGTGCTTCGGCATGGCGCTGGGCGCGCTGGTGCAGGATGGCGTACAGGCGTAACGCTTCCGGATGCTCCGGCGTCATCGCCAATACCGTGTCCAGCGCCTGCAGCGCGGCATTTTCAGCGCCGTCGCGGATGGCCCGGGCCGCTCCCTGCAGATGCTGCACGGCCACCGGCGCGAGACCGGCCAGCCGCGGTTCGGCGCCGCGGGGCGGATGGGGTTCGGCGGTGCGACTGGACATGCGGTGAGCTACGCGGCGAGGGCGATCCGGCCGATGTTACGTCGTCGCCACGCTGTTTATCGAGCTTCGGTCGTCATCGACGATTCAAGGTTTTTCGCGTGGGTGGCAAACCGGCCATGCGGATGCGCGTCGCCGCGTCGCCGTCACGGAGGCCGGACGACGCGATTCCGCGGGCTTACTTGCGCCGCGGTGGCTTGCTGCCGCTGGGTCGCGGCTTGAAGTCGCCGGGTTTCCTGAAGCCGCCCGGCTTGTGCACCGGCGGTGCGCTGGTACCGGTGTCGGTGCCGTCCCACTCGTGGATGCGCAACTGCTGCTGCACCACCCACACTTTCTTCAGATGTTCGAAGACTTCCTTCGGCATGCCGTCGGGCAGATCGATCAGGCTGTAGTGGTCGCGGATGCTGAGGCGACCGATGAACTGGCTTTCCAGGCCGGCCTCGTTGGCGATTGCGCCGATGATGTTGCCCGGCTTGACGCCGTGCTCATGGCCGACCTCGACGCGATACGTGCGCTTGCCTTCCTCGGTGGCGTGCGCGCGCACCGGCCGGGGGCCGAAGTCGCGCGGTGGTGCCGGCGCGTGCCCGGCACGCTCCGGGGCGGCATGCTCGCGTGGCCGCGGTTCATGCGGCCTGGACTCGCGCGGTGCATGGCTGGCGGCGGCGTCGCGCGCGGCCGGTGGTCGCCGTTCGGCGCTGGGGCTGCGTTCGCGCGGCGCGGCGCGATCGATGCGCTCGCGCGAGGCCGGCTCGTACTTCTCGCGCTTCGGCTGCGGTGCCAGCAGCAACGGCTGGTCGCCCTGGGCGATGCGTGCCAGTGCGGCGGCGATCTCCACCGCCGGCACGTTGTGCTCCTGCTCGTACTGTTCGATCAATTGCTGGAACTGGCCGAGGTCGCCCTGCGCCAGCATGTCGCTGATGCGCTGCTTGAACTTGCCGATGCGCACGTCGTTGACCACGTCGACCGAGGGCAACTGCATCTGCTCGATCGGCTGCTTGGTGGCGCGCTCGATCGCGTTCAGCATGCCGCGCTCGCGCGGGCTGACAAACAGGATCGCCTCGCCACTGCGCCCAGCCCGCCCGGTGCGGCCGATGCGGTGCACGTAGCTTTCGGTGTCGTACGGAATGTCGTAGTTGAACACGTGGCTGATGCGGTCCACGTCGAGCCCGCGCGCGGCCACGTCGGTGGCGACCAGGATGTCGAGCTTGCCGTCCTTCAATTGCTGGATCACCCGCTCGCGCTGCGGCTGCGCGATGTCGCCGTTGATCGCGGCGGCGGCCAGCCCGCGCGCCTGCAGCTTGCCGGCCAGCTCGTCGGTGGCCTGCTTGGTGCGCGCGAAGATGATCATCGCGTCAAACGGTTCGGCTTCCAGGATGCGCGTCAAAGCGTCGAGCTTGTGCATGCCGCTGACGAACCAGTAACGCTGGCGGATGTTCGGCGTGGTGCTGGCCGAGGACTTGATGTTGATCTCGATCGGGTCTTTCAGATGGCGTTGCGCGATCTTGCGGATGACCGAAGGCATGGTCGCCGAGAACAGCGCGACCTGGCGTTCCGGCGGAGTCGCCTGCAGCACTTTCTCGACGTCGTCGATAAAGCCCATGCGCAGCATTTCGTCGGCTTCGTCGAGCACCAGGAAACGCAGCTCGGACAGATCCAGCGTGCCCTTGTCCAGATGATCGATCACGCGTCCGGGTGTGCCGACCACGACGTGCACGCCGCGCTTGAGCGAATGCAGCTGCGGGCCGTAGCTCTGGCCGCCGTAAATCGGCAGCACCTGGAAACCGGGAATGTGCGCGGCGTAGCGCTGGAACGCTTCGGCCACCTGGATGGCCAGTTCGCGCGTGGGAGCCAGCACCAGCGCCTGCGGCTTGCCGGCGCGCGGAGTGAGGCGCGACAAGATCGGCAGCGCGAACGCGGCGGTCTTGCCGGTGCCGGTCTGCGCCTGGCCCAGCACATCGCGGCCTTCCATCAATGGCGGGATGGTGGCGGCCTGGATCGGCGACGGCGATTCATAGCCGACGTCGGAAAGGACACGCAGAACGTCGGGGTGCAGCGCGAGTTCGCCAAAGCCGGACGGAACCGGGGCGTTGTCGGAAACGGGGGATGACATGGGGGTACCTCAGAACGGATGGCAGCGTCGGGGATGCGGCGCGCAAGCGCTGCATTCTACCAGCCCACGCGCCCACCCGTGACAGTTCTTGCTGAACGCGATGGCGCGCCCGCGCGAGGTTATGCTCAGCACTGCCTGGCCGCGGACGGAAGACGACGATGGACCTGCTCGAAACGATCTCCGAACAACGCCTGCACGGCGGCGTGCAGGGTTTCTATCGGCATCATTCGGAAGCCTGCGCCGGACCGATGCGCTTTGCCGTGTACCAGCCGCCGCAGGCCACCCGACAACGGTGTCCGGTGCTGTATTTTCTGGCCGGGCTGACCTGCAGTGAGGAAACCGCCACGATCAAGGCTGGCGCGCAGCGGCTGGCGGCGGAACTCGGCCTGGTGCTGGTGATGCCCGATACCAGCCCGCGCGATACCGGCATCGAAGGCGCCACCGGCGACGGGGAGTTTGGCGAGGGCGCGGGCTTCTATGTCGATGCCACCGAGGCCCCGTGGTCGTCACGCTTTCGCATGCACAGCTATATGGCGGACGAGTTGCCGGCGCTGATCGCTGCGCAGTTCCCGGTGGATGCGTCGCGCAGCGGTATCTGCGGCCACTCGATGGGTGGCCATGGCGCGCTGACGATCGCGCTGAGGCATCCCGAACGCTATCGCTCGGTGTCGGCGTTCGCACCGATCGTCGCGCCCAGCCAGGTGCCGTGGGGACGCAAGGCGTTGCCGCGCTATCTGGGCGACGACATCGCCGCCTGGGCGGACTACGACGCCTGCGAGCTGGTCCGGCGACAGACCTTTCCCGGCACGATCCTGATCGATCAGGGCGAGGCCGATCCGTTCCTCGAAGCCCAGCTGAAACCCGAGCTGTTCGACCAGGCCTGCGCCGAGGCGGGACAGTCGTTGCTGCTGCGTCGGCATATCGGCTACGACCACAGCTACTGGTTCATTGCCAGTTTCATCGACGAGCATCTGTGCCATCACGCGGAGGCGTTGCTGCGGTAGGGTTCCGGTAGCCTCAAACGAACATGGCGGCCATCAGGCCGCCATGTTCGGTGTTACTCAAGCGCTCGTTCAGGCCTTGGCGGCCGGGCGCGAGTTCGAGCGGCGGCGCTGCTGGTTGCCGGCGGCGTGATCGCTACGCCCTTGCGGCGCGTAGCCATTCGGGCGGGCCGAACCGGCGGTCTTGCCCTGGCGCGGCGCGCGCGCTTGACGTTGCCCACCGCCGCCGCCACCCTGTTTCGGGCGCGGTGCACCAGCATCCAGTCGCAGCGGTGCAGATGGCTCGTAGCCGGCGATCGGCGTAATCGCAATGTCCTGCTTGAGCAGTTTGCGGATGTCATGCAACAGGCCGGATTCGTCGTGGCTGACCAGCGACACTGCCAGGCCTTCCACGCCGGCACGGCCGGTGCGGCCGATGCGATGCACATAGTCTTCGGCGACAGATGGCAGGTCAAAGTTGATCACGATCGGCAACTGCTCGATGTCGATGCCGCGCGCGGCGATGTCCGTGGCCACCAGCACGGTGACGCGGCCGGTTTTGAAATCGCTCAGCGCACGGGTGCGCGCGTTCTGGCTCTTGTTGCCGTGGATCGCGGCGGTGCGCAGGCCGGAGGCATTGAGGTAAGTCACCAACTTGTCGGCGCCATGCTTGGTGCGGCTGAATACCAGCGACTGGCGGCGGCTGTCGACCGACAGCAGGTGCAGCAGCAGGTCACGCTTGCGCGCGGCATCGACCGGGTGCACCTGATGGCTGACCAGGGTCGCCACCGCGTTCGGCGTGTCCACCGAAATCTCGCGCGGGTTGTGCATGAACTCCATCGCCAGCGTCTTGATCGCCGGCGCGAAGGTGGCCGAGAACAGCAGGGTCTGGCGCTTCTTCGGCAACGCCTGAAGGATGCGCTTCAACGCGGGCAGGAAGCCCATGTCGAGCATGCGGTCGGCTTCGTCCAGCACCAGCACTTCCACGGCCGACAGGTCCAGCGTGCGCTGCTGCATGTGATCCATCAGGCGGCCGGGCGTGGCGATGACAATGTCCACGCCGCGACGCAGCGCGTTGATCTGCGGGCCCATGCTGACGCCGCCGAAGATGGTGGTGGCGCTGACCTGCATGTGCTTGCCGTAGTCGCGCAGGTTTTCATGCACCTGGGCGGCCAGTTCGCGGGTCGGGGTCAGCACCAGCGCACGCGGACGGCGGGTCATGGTCTGGCCGCTGGTCGACAGTTTCTGCAGCAACGGCAGCGCGAACGCGGCGGTCTTGCCGGTGCCGGTCTGCGCGGCGGCGAGCAGGTCGTGGCCTGCCAGCGCGGGCGGAATCGCGGCGGACTGGATCGGGGTGGGCTGCGTGTAGCCGTAGTCGGCAAGCGCGCGCAACAACGCGGGCGCAAGGCCCAGCGAATCAAAAGACATGTGACACTCCTGAGCAACCCGGAGTGTTCATACCGTGTTGCAAACTAGGGGAAAGGGCGGCAGTGCGCCGCAGCAGTCAGAGCGACTGCGCCGGGGAGTATAGCGGGACACGGGGCGCGGCGTCTGTTTTTGAAACCTTCAACCTGAACGAAGCGCGCCGCAGCCCCGCGGCCATCTCAACGATGCGGCCGCGCCACGATCAGGTAACTGTTGTACGGGGTGCGTCCGTGCAGCGCTTCGATCCGCACATCGAGTCCGGCATTTTCCAGCGGTTTGCGCAGTTCCGCGGCGGTCGGGTAATGCTGGGCCCCGCCGGGAATCCAGCCCGACGCACACAGGAAAAACTCCTCCAGCCGGGTCGCGTGAAAGCGCCAGTTCGGCTCGCGCAGCACGTTGCGGATGACCAGACAACCATCGGCAGCCAAATGCCGTGCTGCCACCTGCAGCAGGCTGAGCTGCCGCGCGGCAGGCAGATAGTGCAGCACATCGAGCAGAACCACGTGGCCCTGCACGGCGGGGAGTTCCTCCACGTCGGCATGCATCAGGGTCATCAGTGAACCCAGCCCGGCCCGCTGCGCGGCGCGTTGCCCGGCAATGATCTTGCGCTCGTCGTGATCGAGCCCGAGGTAGGTCTGCCTACGCCCGTGCGCATACAGGTACTGCCCGAGCAGACCGAGGCCGCAACCTATATCGAGCAGCGGCAACGCACTGCCGGCAATGGCCGCGGCGGTGGCCGCGTATGCCGGGTCGGCGCCCAGCTTCCAGCGGACATGGCAGCGCCGCATCGTTCCGTCATAGTGTCTGGCGATCTGGTCGCGCGTGGAATGATCCATCCGGATCCCGTGTTTCGTGGTATCCCCGCAGCCTAGGCCATCGCCTGTGCTGCGCCAAGGCTGCGGGCCGGGCTTACGATGGACACGTTTCGCCCACCGCTCCGGGGAGATCCCGATGTCACTGTTCGCACCGCTGCGTGAACTCGACTCCATCCAGCGCCATACGGTGCTGGCAAGTTTCCTTGGCTGGACGCTGGATGCATTCGACTACTTCCTGCTGACCTTCGTCATCGTCACGGTGGCGAAGGAGTTCGAGGTGAGTACGGCGCAGATCACCTATGCGTTGTTTCTGACCCTGGCCGCGCGACCACTGGGCGCGCTGTTGTTCGGGCGGCTGGCCGATCGTTTCGGGCGGCGGCCGATCCTGATGCTCGACGTGATCCTGTTTTCGCTGTTCGAACTGGCGACGGCCTTCGCGTCGTCGCTGACGGCGCTGCTCGTATTGCGCTTCCTGTTCGGTGTGGCGATGGGCGGCGAATGGGGCATCGGCGCGTCGCTGGCGATGGAGACGGTGCCGACAAAGGCCCGCGGCGTGGTGTCGGGTCTGCTGCAGAGTGGTTACCCGTGCGGCTTCTTTCTCGCGGCGCTGGCGAACTGGTTGCTGATCGACCACATCGGCTGGCGCGGACTGTTCGTGGTGGGCGCAATCCCGGCGCTGCTGGTGCTGTACATCCGGCGCAAGGTGCCGGAATCGGCGGCGTGGCAGGACGCGCAAAAGTCGTCAGCGCCGCGCGGCCTGCTGCAGGCCATGCGCGGCCACTGGAAACTGGCGATCTACCTGATGTTGCTGATGATGGCGTTCAACATGTTCAGTCATGGCTCGCAGGACATGTACCACACCTTCGAGGAGACCAATCTGCATCTCCCCACGGGTTCGGCGACGGCCTTCATGCTGGTCGCGCTGCTGAATCTCGGCGCCCTGGCTGGCGGTGTCTATTTCGGGGCGCTGTCGGAAAGGGTCGGCCGGCGCAAGGCGATGATGATCGCCGCGTTGCTGGCGATTCCGGTGATCCCGCTGTGGATGTACGGCGGTTCCCTGCTGCTGCTGGGGCTGGGCGCGTTCCTGATCCAGGTGATGGTGCAGGGCGCCTGGGGCGTGGTGCCGACCCATTTGAACGAACTGTCGCCCGCGGCTGTACGCGGCACCTTGCCGGGGTTTGCCTATCAGATGGGCAACCTGTTGGCCGCCGTTACCGCCACCGCACAGACCTGGATTGCGCAGCGGCATGGCGGCGATTTCGCGTTTGCGATGTCGCTGTGGATGGTGCTGGTGGCCTTGCTGCTGGCCTTGCTGCTGTGGCTGGGGCCGGAGGCGCGTGGCGCGCACTTCGCTCGTGAGAAACCGCCAGGCTGATACGCGGGCTTGCCGGCTGCTAGAATCCGCCGTTTGATCCCACCGACGAGACAGGCAATGAAGGCTGGCAAGGACAAGGTCATCGCGATCCACTACACGCTCACGGTGGACGGTGAGAAGGTCGAGAGCTCGCACGACCGCGACGAGCGGCTTTGGATACTGCTCGGCCACGGCCAGCTGATCCCCGGGCTGGAAACGGCGATCGAAGGTCACGAGGCCGGCGATACGCTGTCGGTGGATGTGGCTGCGGCTGAAGGCTATGGCGAACGTCAGGAAGGCCAGATCCAGCGCATGTCGAAGAAGTATTTTCCGCAGGCCCAACGGCTCAAGCCGGGCATGGCCACCGCGCTGAAGTTGAAGGACGGCGGCCAGCGCGCCGTGACCGTGCACAAGGTCGGCATGAGCACGATCGATGTGGATCTGAACCACCCGATGGCAGGCAAGACGCTGCATTTCGACGTGGTGATCGGCGATGTGCGCGATGCCACCGCGGAAGAGATCGAGCACAAGCATGCGCATGCGCCGGGTGCGGAAGCACACTGAAAAGTGTGCTTCATCGGATCAAAGACAACGGCGCCCTAGGGCGCCGTTTCGTTTGCCCTCTCCCCTGCGGGGGAGAGTTGTGACCGCAGGGAATCCCTTTGGGAGAGAGAGGACCTCAAGCCGCCTCAAACCAGCGCGGGCTCAAGTCACCCCGGCCCAGGCAGATGCAGAGCACTCCTGCTTCACTTCAATCCAGCACGCGTTTGCCATACGCAAAGTGATCACCCCAGTACGGCCCGTCGATATCGTCAAGCCGCACCGTGCCACCGCTATTCGGCGCATGCACAAAACGGCCCTTGCCAACATATACGCCGACGTGGCTGATCGCGCCGCTGATATCGAAAAACACCAGATCGCCGCTGGCCAGCTGGGTCATCCGCCGCACTTTGCGTGCGTCCATCGTCGCCATGTCGTGCGAGGTGCGTGGCAGTTTGATGCCGGCGGCGGTGCGATAGATGTAATCGACCAGACCGCTGCAATCGAACCCGCCGGCCGGCGTATTGCCACCCCAGCGGTAGGGCGTGCCAACCAGGCCGATCGCGCGGAACAGAATGTCGTTCGCCTCACCGGCACTGGCTGCCGAGGGCGCCATGGGCGGCAGGTCGGCCAGCGCGGAATGTGAGGCCCTGAAGGTGGGTTGGCGTCGGTGCGGGGTGCTGGCGCAGGCGGCCAGCAGCAGGAGGGCTGTGGCGAGTAAAACCAGCCGGGCGGGGCGTTGGGGCGATGGCATGGATGTGGGTCGTGGCGGAGAGTCCAGGCGCATGAGAGAACCTCGGCGTGAGTCGCGCCGAGGTTATCAAATCAACAACTTGTAGGGAAGTTCTCAGGAACTGGACGAAGCCCGAGCCGGCTGGGCCGGCGCCTCGGGCGTAGTCGACGGCATGGGACTCATCCGAAATTCGACCGGCACCCGCGCATGGCCTTCCACCGGCTTGCCGTTTTTCATTGCCGGAGTGAAGTGCCAATGCAGGGCGGCGTCGCTGGCGGCTTCGACCAGACTCGGGGCGGCACGAGTGACCGGATCCACGTCAATCTTGCGTGGGGTGCCATTGGCGCCGACCAGCACGTCGAGGATCACGATGCCCTCTTGTCTGTTCTTGATCGCGTCGGCCGGGTAGTGCGGCTGGAGGGATGAGTTGAAGTTCAGGTCCGCCGACGCCGCCTGATCGAGCCGGGTAGGGATCGCGGCCTGCGTCGCAAACACGCTGCCCACCATCAGTGCGGACAATCCGACAAAGCCCATGTGGCGACGCAAGGTGCCGGGACGATAACGCTGGATCATGTGCAGTCGCTCCTTCAGTTGTGGCTCGGCCAGCCAGGGGATCAGCGCCGGCGTGATGTCCATGCCGGTGCTGTGCAGCAAGGTGTGTGCGTACTTCGTCGCGGCATGCGGCGATTGACGCAGCACGTGCTCGTCGCAGGCCAGTTCCTGATCGAGCCGCAGCCGCGGCAGTGCCAGCCAGGCCAGTGGGTGGAACCACAGCAGCGCCACGGCGAGTTCGGCCAGCAGGCTCCACCACGCATCGCCACGACGCAGGTGCATGCATTCGTGCTGCAACACCAGCCTTCGTTCGTCGGCGTCGAAGCGATCGAGAAAATCCGGCGGCAGCAAGATCAGGCTGCGCGGGCCCACAGCACCGCCGGCCCGGCCCGATGCAGTCGCAGGCGGCGTGGATCCATGCCACCCGGATCGACCGCCAAGCGGCGCAGCATGCTGTCCGGCAGGGCAGACCCTTGCCTCAACAAGCGGCTGTACTGAAGCATCAGGCGCAGCAGGCAGACCAGCGTGCCGGCCAGCCACAGCAGTAGTGGCCAATGCAGGCTCGACGGGTCGGGCCCGGCTTGCGCAGCCCATGTCGACGCGGCGGCCCCTACCAGCAGCGTTGGCGCGAACGTCCATGCCGCCGGCAGTGCCGGCAACCACGGCAGCATGGCCAGTGCTGGCGGCAGCAGCCATAGCGAGAAGGCGGGCCCGGCGCCGAACAGCCAGCGCGCCGGTTTGCGACACGCCAGCACCAGGATCAAGCCCACGGTCACGTAGAGCAGCATGCCGAGCATTCTCAGCGCCCCTTTTTCGCGATCGCATCGATCAGCTTGCGCAGTTCGGCGACGTCTTTCGCCGAGAGTTTTTCATGCTGGCTGAAGTGCGCCAGCAGCGGTGCCACCTTGCCGCCGAACACGCGATCGAGCAGGCTGCGGCTTTCCTGCTGCTGCCACGCCTCCCGGCGCAGCAGTGGCGAATACAAGTAGCGCCGGCCGTCTTTCTGCGCACTTACCGCGCCCTTGCCGAGCAGGCGGTTGAGCAGGGTGCGGATGGTCTTCTCGTGCCAGCCGGTGGGCTCCAGCAGCGCGGCGACGATATCTTCGGAGGCTTGCGGTGCCCCTTGCCACAACACCTCCATCACCCGGCTTTCAGCGTCGCTGATGGCAATAGACTTGTTCGGCATGGGTGTTCAGCCTTGGATTACACGTGTAGTTGAACTTTAAACTACACGTGTAATCCATTTGCTGCAAGTACTCGCCGAACTTTTGTCCGCCTGCAGCAATCGTGTGCGGGCTAGCGTGGTTCCACGATAATGTTGTGTTCGGACAGGGTTCTGCCACGAATATCCCAGGCACGCAGGCGGTAACGCCCAGGCCGCAGGTACAGCTTGCTGGTGGTGTCGCCTTGCATGAAGGTGTATCGATCGGCTGCGATGGCATCGTCGGATTCACCGATGTAGTGCGCGTCGACGACACACGGGGTGGAGACCTTGCACAGCGTCGTGCTGACCGTATAGGGAAAACGCTGGTCGTTCAGGGTAAGCCACTCGGGACGCTGGGTATTGACGAAGTGCGCCAGCATCGGCTGGGCGCGCACCATGTCATGCACGATCGTGGAGGGTTGCACGTATCCGCTCTCGATCGCCCCCAGGCCCGAAGGCGGCAGGATCACGTTGAGATCGTACAGCTCCGGATGCGCGCTCCAGGCGAGGTCGGTGACGCGGTTGAGCAATACGGTGGGACCTTTCGGCTTGAAAGCGACAATCAACGCCTGATAGGCGTCCGGCTCACTCGGGATCTGCTCGCGAAATTGGGTCTGGTCGATCGACAGGGGAACGATGCCGGCAAGCTTCTGCAGCTGCATGGCCATCGGCAGCGTGCTGCCCAGTCGCCCTTTCGCCTTGTCGATATGCGCATAGCCGGCGTGGACGAACAAGCGCGCCGCGGGATCCTTGGCAAACACCTTTCGGTACAGGTTTTCCGCCTGTCCGGTTTCGCGGTCCTGCGTGCCGCTGCCCACATCGTAGGACACGATCTTGAAGCCCAGCTTGATGGCCACGCGCACGATGTCGCCATACGAAGGTTCGCGGAGGTATTCGGTGCCGCTGCTCTTGAGCGGATAACCGCGCTGCATCAGCTGGTCATCCTCGTCGAGCAAGGCTTCGGCGGCAAAATAGTTGAATCCCAGCGCGCGCAGGCGTGGCAACAGGGCCAGCGTAAGCTGCCGTGTGTGGGCGTCGTGATGCGCCTCGTTGATCAGCACGAGGCGCCGATCGGTGGCCAGTTTCGTGATGACATCGGCGGCATCGGCAGACTTCCATTCGGCCGCGGTCGGCAGCGTCGTATCCGCCGTTTCATGGCTCTTGAGCGGAAAGTCGCGGAGCGCCTCGTTGTAAAGCCCGAGTTCGTCTTCGGTGGACGCGAACATCTGCATCGCGAGCTGTCGGTCGGATACGGCAAGTTCGGGCCACGTCTTGACCAGATAGACGTAGCGGGCCAGATCGTTGGGTTGTTGATCCAGCTCGTGGAACATCGTGATCGCCGCCGGGCTGAAATTCTGCGCCCGGCCTGTCGGTATCAGCAATGCGCCCGCGCAGAGCGCGATGGAAACCATTCGGGACGACTTTCGGATCGGCATGTTCGAATCCGTGTGGATGATTCGGGCCAAGCGTGCCCGTGAACCAGCTGCCAAGCAAGTATTCAGCGGCTTGCGCCCGGCCAGCTCGATGCACGACGGGATGAAGATGGAAGTTTCGCGACGTGGGGCGTTGATTTTTGCGACGACAATGCGGGCAGGGCGTCCGCATCAGGTTGCGGCGGCGCTGGCCATCATAGGCTGGCTTCGGAGGTGTGGAAGTTCTTGGGAATTGGACGAGATGGCGGCGGGCGATCGCGCAAGGGTATCGGCAACAGAAGCGCCGCGATGTCGACCTCATCTTGAGGATTGCCGTGCCTGCTGGTCCCTTGCTGCCGACCAATGCACATGCAATGTAGTGAGACGAGAACCGATTTCTGGTCGGTCAGGGACCCGCGACCTGGATGACGTGCTCGTTCAAGGTACGGTTGCTGACGTTGACCGTGCTTAGCCGGTATTTGCCCGGATGCAGATAGAGCTGGTTCGTCGCCTCCTGCAGGAACACGTAACGATCAGCCGCAACGGCGTCCGCGGATTCCGCTTCGTAATGCGCTTCGACCAGACACGGGAATTCCTTGGCACAGAATTCGGTGCCGATCGGTACCGCCACACGTTGGCCACCCAGCGCGAGCCAGCCAGGACGGTGCCCGCCGCTCGCGGGGGGCATCACCGGGTAACTCTTCCCATTAAAGGACACCAGAAGCGGACCCTGTGAGTAATTGGAAGGTACGGGATTGGCCGGAGGCTGGATCACGTTTAGGTCGTACAGCTCCGGCCTCGCGCTCCACGGACTGCCGCCGGTGGTCTTGAGAAACACGACGGCGTGAGAAGGGTGAAATTCGGAAATGATCCGGGCATAGGGATCCGCGGCTGGCCGATCCGGCATGCCTCCGGGACCTTCGGGGCCGGATTGCAGCTCCATCGGCTGCAAGCTGGTTTCAAATCTGCGCATGGCGTGTTTGAAGATGCTGTATGCCTGTGCCTCGCTTTCTGGATTTTCTTCCCGTATGTCGGTCTGATCAATGGAAAGGGGGTCGATTCCACTGAGCTTGGCCAGCTGCATGGCCATCGGATTGATCGAGCCCAGCCTGCCGCGCTGCTTGTCGATGTGGGCGTATCCTGCGTGGACAAACAACTTGGCCTTGGGATCCTTGGCAAAGACCCGTTCATACAGATTCTTCGCCTGGCCGTCCTCGCGATCCTGGGGTGTAGCGCCAGAAGCATCGTACGGCACGATGACATAGCCAAGCTCAATGGCCTCACGCACGATTTCGCCGTATAGCGGTTCATGGAGGTATTCGCTGCCGCTCGCGGCGACTGGATAGCCGCGCTTCATCAGTGAGGCATCGCGCTCATCAAGAGCCTCGGCAGCGAAATAAGTGAATCCGAGGGTACGCAGACGCGGCAACAAGGTCAGTGTCAGCTCGCGTGTGTGCGCATCGTGGTGTGCCTCGTTCACCATCACGATGCGGCGATCGCGTGCCAGGGTAGCAATAGCATCTGCCGCGTCCACCGCTTGCCAAGTGGTTGCCTTGGGCACGGCCAGCTTCGGGGGCAGCTGGCTGCGTAGTGGGAAATCACGAATGGCCTCGCTGTACAGACCCAGTTCGTCTTCGCTGGATGCCAACAGCTGTCGACCCATCAGCTGATCCGACTGTTCCAGCTGGGGTATCGTCGTAACGAGGTAGCCATACCGAGAGATTTCCTGAGTCAGCGGCTGCAGTTCATCAAGCAGGTCTCGGGGTGTCTTTTGCTGCGCGTGAACGACGCAGATAGTCGCGAGCGTCAGCATGGTCGATGCGGCGGTAAGCAGTCGCTTATGCATGATCTGTATTCCATGCCTTAACGTGTTGCCAGATTAGGTTCGCCGGGATTGCCGCGCAAGGGCTTTTTGTCACCGGGATTTGCCCTGCGCGGATGGATGCTCACACAGTGATGTGCTGATCTCAGCGACGGGGTCATCGGCCTGTCTTGCGCTGCTCCTGCTGAAAGCGGGTGCCCGCGCGCAGCGCCGACGCAGCTGTATCTCAATCGGCGTTTCGATGGGCTGCGGTTGTACTGGCTGCTGATGCTTTGCGCAGCATTGCAACTGGCGCGGTTTTGCCAGCGCTACCACGGGGCGCGGGTCGCGATGGCGATTGGGCATGGTGGTCGTTGCTGGGAAGGCAACTGGGCCTGCGCCTGCCGATCCAGCCAGTCAACGGCTACTCACGTTGACGGCGACGCCTAGAGACATGGGTTAGATTCGGGTGAACTCCCGAGGGTTTCCCGATGACGACAAGCCACGACCTGATCGTGCTCGGCGCCGGCTCCGGCGGCCTGGCTACGGCCCTTCGCGCCGCGCAGCATGGCGCCCGGGTGGCCCTGCTCGATCCCGGCGCGTTGGGCGGCACCTGTGTGCATCGCGGCTGCGTGCCGAAGAAGGCATTCTGGTTTGCCGCGCAATGGGCGCAGGCTCAGCAATTCGCGGTCGATGTGGGCTTTGCCTCGCAGCCGGGCCCACTGGACTCGGAGCGCTTTCGCCAGGTGCGGGCGCGCTATATCGACGCGATCGATCAGCGCTATGCGCAACGTCTGGATGAGGCCGGCATCGAACTGATCCGTCAGGCAGGCCGCTTTGTCAGCGCCGACACGATTGAGCTGACCGACGGCAGCCAGCTGCATGCCGCGCGGATCGTGATCGCCACCGGCGCCCGTCCGCGCACGCTGCCCCTGCCGGGCTTCCGGCTGGGCATGGTGTCCGACGATGTCTTTGCGCTGCAGGCGTTGCCGCGTCGCGTGGTGATCGTGGGCGGCGGTTATGTGGCGGTGGAGTTTGCCGGCTTGCTGCAGGCGCTCGGCAGCGAAGTGGAGGTGCTGGCGCACGATCGGCTGCTGGAAGGCTTCGATGCGGAAACCGTGCGGGCGTTGCAGGACTTGATGGAGGCGCAGGGTATTCGCATCCGTCTGCAAAGCGCCGTGCAGACGGTGCAGCGCGGGGAAGGTGGCCTGTTGGTCGACGATGCCGTGGCCGGCTCCCGGGGGCCGTATGACGCCTTGTTGTGGGCGGTCGGTCGGGTGCCGAACACCGAGGCCTTGCAGCTGGGTTCGATCGGCGTGGTTACCGACGACCACGGCCACGTGGTGACCGATGCGCGGCAGGATACCAATGTGGCCGGCGTGCATGCGGTCGGCGACGTGACCGCGCGCAAGGCACTGACGCCGGTAGCCGTGGCGGCCGGACGACTGTTGTCGGACCGGCTGTTTGGCGGCCAGCCGGACGCGCAACTTGACTACGGAAACATCCCCAGCGTGGTGTTTTCCAAGCCGCCGCTGGGCATGATCGGCCTGACCGAGGAGGCGGCCCGCGAGCTGCATGGCGATGCCGTCATCGTCTACCGCAGCCGGTTCACGCCGATGCAGTGGGCGCTGGCCGGTGGGCAGGGACAGAGCCTGATGAAGCTGGTTTGCGTGGGCAGCGACGAACGCGTGCTCGGTATCCACGTGCTGGGCCCGGGGGCCGATGAAATGCTGCAGGGCTTTGCGGTGGCGTTGAAGCTAGGCCTGCGCAAACGCGACTTGGATGCCACCGTGGCGATTCACCCGACCTCGGCGGAAGAACTCGTGCTGATGGGCTGAGTACAATGCTTCGCATGGCCAACTTCACCTTGCAGTGCGGCCGCGTGCCGCTGTTGATCAGCCTGCCGCACGACGGCAGCTTCATTCCCGACGACATCGCCGCGCGGATGCATCCGGCGGCGCGCCGTTCGCCCGATACCGACTGGCATGTGGCGCGCTTGTACGAGCCGCTGGCGCAGGCGCTGGGTGCCAGCGTGCTGAAGCCGCTGGCGTCGCGCTACGTGATCGATCTCAACCGGCCCGCCGACGGCCACGCGCTCTATCCGGGGCAGCGTGAGACCGGGCTGGTGCCGATGATCGGATTCGATGGCGAGCCGCTGTATCGGGATGACCATGTGCCGGACAGCAGCGAAGTTCAACGGCGGATAAACGAATTCTGGCAGCCCTACCATCAGGCGCTGGCACAGGAACTTGCGCGATTGTGTGCGGAGCACGGTCGGGCGGTGTTGTGGGAAGGCCATTCCATCCGCAGCGAGGTGCCGATGCTGTTCGAGGGGCGTCTGCCGGACTTTAACCTCGGCACCGCAGCGGGAGAAAGTTGCGGCATCGTGCTGCAAACGCAGCTGCAGGCATGCCTGGAATCGCAGGCAGGCTTCACTTTCGCCGTCAATGGCCGCTTCAAGGGTGGCTACATCACCCGCCACTACGGCGATCCCGCTGCCGGAGTGCAGGCCGTGCAGCTGGAGCTGGCGCAGCTCAACTACATGAACGAAGCGAGCTTCGCGTACGACGAGGCGCGGGCACCAGCGGTGCAAATGTTGATCGGCCGCATGCTGCGGACATGCCTGGCATAAGCGCAAGTTATTGCGGGCCCGGTCGCGCGGGATGAAAGTCAAGATCCTGCGCGTGTCGGGCGCGCCGAATCCCGCCGCGCGTTCAGCCCGGGTATCCCTTTTTCACCGCATTGTCGGGGCGTCGCGCCACCCGAGCTGCCGGGTTCCGGCCGGGCCCGCGATACCTTAAGATCACGCGAGGCTCGACATCATGATGCGTAAACTTCTGATTGCTTCCCTGCTCGTTGCGGGCGTTGCGCTTTCCGGTTCCGTGCTGGCCCAGGCGGCGGCTCCGCAGGCGGCGGCGCCAGCGGCACAGGCAGCGCCTGCGGCGGCGCCGGCTGCCGCCACTACGGCGCCGGCTGCCGCCACGCCCAAGGCACATCATCGCAAGCACCACCATCATCACAAGGCGGCGCCGGCTGCTGCCAGCACTGCGGGCTGACCGTCGGGCGTTTGGTTGCGCTGAATCGAAACCCCGCCGGTGCAGACCGACGGGGTTTTCGTGGGCGTTGCCGGGTTGGCTCTGGCGACGCGATCAGCGCGGGTTCGCCGCAAGCGACGCGATGCATTTCAGTTCGATCGCGATCGGTGTGGGCAGGGCGCCGATGCCCAGCGTGGTGCGGCAGGCGTCGACACCGGCGAAGCATTCCGCATACAGCCGGTTGTAAGTGGCAAAGTCGCGCGGCATATCGGTCAGGAACACGGTGACATCGACCAGGTCGGTCCAGGCGGCGCCGCTGGCTTCCAGCACGGCGCGCACGTTGGCGAACACCTGCCGGCATTGCGCCTCGATGTCGTAGTCGACCAGACGGCCATCGGCGTCGTGCACGTTGCCGGGTATCGCGTTGTCGCCGGGTTGGCGCGGCCCGACCCCGGACAGGAACAGCAGGTTGCCGACACGACGGGCATGCGGGTATGCGCCGATCGGCGTGGGGGCGTTGTCGGTGCGTACGCTGTTGCCGCTCATGCCGGCGACCGCCAGCGGTTGGTGAGCTCGGTCACCGCGTCCTGGTAAGCCTCGGGCAGTTGCTCGCGACCGCGTACATCGAGGCCCAGATCGTGGATGAGGCCATTGTCCAGCCCGTAAATCCACGCATGCACGGCCAGCGGCTGGCCACGTTCCCATGCTTCGCGCACCACCGTGGTGTGGCACACGTTGAGTGCCTGCTCCAGCGCGTTCAGTTCGCACAGATGCGCATGGCGTATGGCGAACGACTGCGCCGGGTCCAGCTTGTCGGCGTGCTTCATGGCAATGTCGGTGATGTGCCTGAGCCAGTTGTCGATCAGGCCCAGGCGGCTTTCCTTCAGCACGGCGCCGACACCGCCGCAGCCGTAGTGGCCCACCACCAGGATGTGTTTCACCTTGAGCACGTCGACCGCGAACTGGATGGTGCTGAGCGCGTTGAGGTCGGTGTGCACCACCACGTTGGCGACGTTGCGGTGCACGAAGATCTCGCCTGGCGGCAGGTCGACGATCTGGGTGGCCGGCACGCGCGAGTCCGAACAACCGATCCAGAGGTAGCGCGGCGCCTGCTGTTGCGAAAGCCGTTCGAAGAAGGTCGGGTCCTGCGCCGTGACCTGTTCGGCCCAGCGTCGGTTATTGGCGAGCAGGTCTTTCAGTGAATTCATCAGGATCTCCGGTGTTCAGGCTTGCGCACGGCGGCGTGCCTCATGGATGTGCGCGGGAGGCGTTGTACGCGATGCAGATGTTTTTCGGTTCGGTGAAGAAGTGCAGCGCGTCGCTGCCGCCTTCGCGGCCGAGCCCGGATTGCTTGGCGCCGCCGAACGGCGTGCGCAGGTCGCGCAACAGCCAGCAGTTGATCCACACGATGCCGAATTCGAGCTGGCCGGCGAGCCGGTGGGCGCGCGACAGATCCTGCGTCCACAGCGAGGCGGCGAGTCCATAGCGGCTGTCGTTGGCGATCGTCAGCGCCTCGGCTTCGTCCTCGAACGGAATCAGCGTGACCACCGGGCCGAAGATTTCCTGCTGGTTGGTGGCTGCTGCCGACGGCAGGCCTTCGATCACGGTCGGCGCGATGAACCAGCCATCGGCGCAGCGGCCGGTCAGGTGGAGCGCGTCGCCGCCGCACAGTATCCGACCGCCTTCGGTGCGGGCCTGCTCGATGCAGCCGAGCACCTTGTCGTAGTGCGTGCGGGAGACCATCGCACCCAGATCGCTGCCGGCGTCGTCCGGGTCGCCCACGTGCAGCGCCTGTACGCGCGCGAGGTAACGCTCGCGGAAGGTTTCATAGATCGATCGTTGCACCAGCAGGCGTGAGCCGCACAGGCAGATCTCGCCCTGGTTGGCAAAACCCGAACGCACGATGGTATCCAGGTTCGCATCGGAAAGGTCGGCGTCGGCGAATACGATCGCAGGGTTCTTGCCGCCCATTTCCAGCGAGACCTTCTTGAACTGCGGCGCAGCGACGCGGGCGATCTGCGCGCCGGTGGCGGTGCTGCCGGTGAAGGAGATTGCGCGCACCGCCGGATGCTCCACGATCGCCTGACCAACCGAGGGTCCGCGGCCGTGCACGATGTTCAGCACGCCGGGTGGGAAGCCGGCCTCGATGCTCAGTTCGCCAAGCAGGGCAGCGGTGCACGGGGTCACTTCCGAGGGCTTGGCCACCACCGCGTTGCCGGCGGCCAGTGCCGGCGCGATCTTCCAGGTGAACAGGTACAGCGGCAGGTTCCACGGGCTGATGCAGCCGACCACGCCGAGCGGCTGGCGCAGCGTGTAGTTGATCGCGCCCGTCCCGGCCGCGCTGGTTCCCATCGCGTGCGATTCGCTGCCCCAGCTCATGATCGCGGCGGCGAAATAGCGCAGGTTGCTCACTGCGCGCGGAATGTCGAGCCGGCGCGCGAGGCTCAGCGGCTTGCCGCTGTCGCGCGACTCCAGTGCCGCGAATTCCTCCAGCTGCGCCTCGATCAAGTCAGCCAGCCGCTGCAGCAGCTGCGCGCGTTGTTCGATCGGGGTATTGGCCCAGCCAGGCGCTGCAAGCGCGGCAGCCTCGACCGCGGCATCGACGTCGCGCGAACTCGAATCGGGGCAATGCGCGAATACCGCGCCGGTGGCCGGTTCATGCACCTCCAGCCAAGCGTCGTGGCGGGGCGCCTGCAGGCGACCGTCGATCAGATTGGCTAGGCGCAGGGTGGACATCGGCACAAGTTTAAAACCAGCGTGCCGCAAATGCACCGGACGCCGGCGTATGCGTGCGTCGTTCGGCTCAACTCAGCGCGCGGGTGCGCCCGCCATCGACCGCGATGCTGACGCCGTTGACATAGGCCGCCGCCGGCGTGCACAGGAACGCGATGACCGCTGCCACTTCGCTGGCTTCGCCGAAACGTCGGGCCGGGACCGTGGTGATCAGCTCCTGCGCGATCTCGTCTTCGCTTTGACCGCCGGCGGCTGCTTTCGCGGCCAGCAAGCTGTCGAGCCGGCTGGTGCGGGTGTAACCGGGCAACACGTTGTTGACCGTGATGCCATCGGCGGCGAGCTCAGCGGACAGGGTCTTGGCCCAGCCGGCCACGGCGGCGCGCACGGTATTGGAAACGCCCAGACCGACGATCGGCTCCTTCACCGAGGTGGAGATCACGTTGACGATGCGGCCGTAGCCACTGGCGCGCATGCCGGGCAGCACGGCCTGCAGCAGCACCTGGCCGCCCAGCAGATGCTGCCGGAACGCGCTCTCGAATGCCGCCGCGGTAGCGCTGCTGGCCGGACCGCCCGGCGGGCCACCGGTGTTGTTGATCAGGATGTGCACCGGTTCGCCGGCGGCAATCCCGGTGGCGGCAACCTGCAGGCCTTCGGTGTCCAGCATGTCGACACTGCGCCAGTCGTGGTGCTGCCCGGCGTGCGTGCGCGGCAGGCTTTCGGCGACGCTGCGCAGTGCATCGGCCGAACGCGCCAGCAGGGTGACGTTCGCACCCAGCTCGGCCAGTTCAATCGCGCTGGCGCGACCAATGCCTTGCGACGCGCCGCACACCAGCGCATGGCGCCCACTCAGATCCAGTTGCATGCGGTGTTCCTTAAGGTCAGTGCAGCAGCAGGCGCATCGCCAGTGCCGCAAACCAGCACAGCCAGCCCAGCCATGGGCCGTAACGCCAGGCCTGGCGCCAGCCGTTGATGACCGGATCGCCCAGTGCCGGCAACGCGGGTGAGCGCAGCACATGTTGCATGCGGATCCAGGTGCGGAATGCGGAGGTCTTGCCATGTTCCGGTTCGACGATGATCTGCCATTGCTGCGGGTAGCGCTTGCGCAGCAGTGCAGCGAGCCGGAACTGGGCTATGTACGACACCACGAACAGGCCGACGCCACCCACCAACAGGGCGAGATACAGGATGATCATGGCGAACTGGGGTGGCTGGCCTTGCCATCGTCGACGTTGCCGCCGCTGTTGCTGTTCCAGGGGAGCGGCAACGCGCTACGCAGCGTATTGAGCAGACCGTCGCCTTGTGGCGCTTTCTTGCAGATCGCGCTTTGGATGGTTTTCTCGTAGGTCTTGTTCATCATGCCGACCCACAGCGAACCATCCGGGCCGTGCGGAATGCTGAAGCTGCCGGCGGAGTTCATCTGCAGCGTCGCCGCGGTGGTGCTGGAGATCGATGCGGGCGACTGCTCCCAGTAGGTCTTGCCCGATTGCTGTTCGGCGGAGCTGTAGACCAACAGATAACGCGCCTTCGGGTCGCTGATCTTGAGGCTGCCGAAGGCGCCGCTGGTTGCGTCACTCCAGCCCATGTGCTCGCACAGTCCGACGTCCTCGGCGTGGATCGGCTGGAAACCCTCGTCCAGCAGCACGATAGTGGGCGCGAACAGGTAACTGGCCCGCAGCCAGCGGCCATTCAATTCCGATTTAACCGCCACCTGATACGGCAATTTAACGTCGGAAGGCAGGCGGAAGGCCAGAAAATAGCTGTGCGTGCCATTGAGGTTGGCTACCATGCTGCCGCTGCCCAGGGTGAATTTCTGCGGCTGCCACGGCAACATGCTGCGATAGGAAAAGTCGGCGAAGCTGCTGCAGCAAGGCGAGGCCTGCAGCAATTGCTGGCGCGCCAGCGTCAGCGTTTTGCCGGAATCTTCCGTCGGCGGCCGCAGGTTTGGCGGGATCAGCACCTTGGCGCTGTGACAGCCAGCCAGCAGGAGGACGAGGGCCAGAGCGGCGACGATGGCAGGGGGGCGATACGACATGGCAGGCAAGGTACTCAGAATTCGGCTGTTCCGGCCGCGCGGGGGTAGGGAATGGCGTCGCGGATGTTGGCAAGGCCGCAGATATAGACCAGCAGGCGTTCGAAGCCGAGGCCGAAGCCGGCGTGCGGCACGCTGCCGTAGCGGCGCAGGTCACGGTACCAGCCATACGTGGCCGGATCGAGCCCGAACTGCAGCATGCGACGGTCGAGGTAATCCAGCCGCTCTTCGCGCTGGGCGCCGCCGATGATCTCGCCGATGCCGGGCGCCAGCACATCCATCGCCGCGACCGTCTTCCCGTCATCGTTCAGGCGCATGTAGAACGCCTTGATCGCCTCGGGGTAGTTCATCACGACCACCGGACGGCCGATATGTTTCTCGGCCAGGTAACGTTCGTGCTCGGTCTGCAGGTCGATGCCCCAGGCTACCGGGTATTCGAATTTCTGGCCCGACTTCTTCAGGATCTCGATTGCGTCAGTGTAGTCGATGCGCTCGAACGGCTGCGCCACGAACGCCTCCATCCGGCTGATCGCGTCCGGCTGCACGCGATCGGCGAAGAACGCCATGTCGTCCGGGCGTTCGTCCAGCACGGCCTTGAAGATGGCCTTGAGGAACGCTTCGGCGCAGTCCGCATTGGCGGTGAGGTCGGCGAACGCGATCTCCGGCTCGACCATCCAGAACTCGGCCAGATGCCGCGGCGTGTTGGAGTTCTCGGCGCGGAAGGTGGGGCCGAAGGTGTAGACCTTGCTCATCGCCAGGCAATACGCCTCGACGTTGAGCTGGCCGGACACGGTGAGGAACGCCTCGCGACCGAAGAAATCCTTGCGGAAATCGATCTTGCCGTGCTCGTCGCGCGGCAGGTTGGCCAGGTCCAGCGTGGACAGCCGGAACATGTCGCCGGCGCCCTCGGCGTCGGAGGTGGTGATGATCGGCGTGTTGATCCAGAAGAAGCCCTGCTCGGTGAGGTGGCGATGGATCGCCGTCATCATCGTGTGGCGCACGCGGGTCACCGCGCCGAACAGGTTGGTGCGCGGTCGCAGATGGGCGACCTCGCGCAGGAATTCCATGGAATGCTGTTTGGGCTGGATCGGATAGGTTTCCGGATCGTCGACCAGGCCGGTGACGATTACCTCGCTCGCCTGCAGCTCGAAGCTCTGGCCTTTGCCTTGCGATGGAACCAGCGTGCCGCTGACGATCACGCCGGCGCCGGCGGTGAGGTGCTTCACCTCGCTGTCGTAGTTGACCAGCGTGGCCGGCACCACCGCCTGGATCGGATCGAAGCAGGAGCCGTCGGTCACGTTGACGAAAGACAGGCCGGCCTTGGAATCGCGGCGGGTGCGCACCCAGCCACGCACCGTCACCGTGCTGCCGGCGTCGAGCTTGCCGGAGAGAGCCTGCTTCACACTGACCACGGCCATCGTTGAAACTCCTGCTGATGCGCCGCATATCGGCGCGTATGGATGAACGGCGCGCGCGCCGCGGCGCGCAAGGCCAAACCGGCATGATAATGTAGCCGTTGCCCGCGCTGCGACTTTACGGGCCATTCACCTGAGGTTGGATCCATCGTCATGAGCATCACCATCACCCCGGCTGCCAACGAACGCATGCGCCATTTCCTGGCGGGAACGCCGGCGGCGGCCGGCGTGCGTTTCGGGGTCAAGCGCACCGGCTGCTCCGGTTTCGCCTATGTGGTGGATCTGGCCGAATCGATCGGCGAGGGTGATCGGCTGGTCGAGGTGGACGGACTGCCGTTGATCGTCAACGACAAGAGCCTGGCCATGGTCGAAGGCACCGTGATCGACTTCCAGCGGCAGGGCCTCAACGCCAGCTTCGTGTTCCACAACCCGAATGCCACCGGCGAATGCGGCTGCGGCGAGAGTTTCACCGTCAGCTGACCCAGGTTGGTGCCGTCGCCGTCATGTCTTTCAATGACTTGCGCGACCATTCGCCGCCATCGTACAATCCCGCTTCTGTCCGCTCCCGTTTGAGAGCAGGCAGGACACTTGCCTCACCGCGTCAAGCGGGAGGCTGCGAGGCCGCAAGGCCGCATCCACAAGGAGTCAAACCACAATGACCCTGCGTCATTACGAAGTTGTGTTCATGGTCCACCCTGACCAGAGCGAGCAGGTTCCGGCCATGCTCGAGCGCTACAAGGCGCTGATCGAGACCGACGGTGGCAAGATCCATCGCCTGGAAGACTGGGGCCGTCGTCAGTTGGCCTATCCGATCGTGAAGCTGGCCAAAGCCCACTACGTACTGCTCAACATCGAAGTGAGCCAGAACGTGTTGAACGAGCTGGAGTCCGGTTTCCGCTTCAACGATGCCGTGCTGCGCCACCTGGTCGTGCGCCGTGACGAGGCCGATGTCGAGCCGTCCTTCATCCTGAAGTCGAAGGAAAAGGATGACGCCAAGTCCACGCGTCGCCGCGATGACGACGACGGTGAAGGCGACAGCCGCCCGCGTGGGCGTGACCGCGATGACCACGACAACGATCGCGACAGCGACTGATAGGAATCCAGACCATGTCCAAATTTTTCCGCCGCCGCAAGTTCTGCCGCTTCACTGCCGAAGACGTCAAGGAGATCGACTACAAGGATCTCAACACGCTGCGTCAGTACGTCACCGAGAACGGCAAGATCGTGCCCAGCCGCATCACCGGCACCAAGGCGCGCTACCAGCGTCAGCTGGCCACCGCGATCAAGCGCGCCCGCTTCCTCTCGCTGCTGCCTACACCGACAACCACGACGTCTGATCTGCAAATGCCCTCTCCCGACGTGGAGAGGGCGCGACACCTTCGGACAGCCGTCCACGGCTGCGTCGGGCCACACCGGCGCTAACGAACAGGAAACATCATGGAACTCATTCTTCTGCAGAAAGTCCGCAACCTCGGCTCGCTCGGCGACAAGGTCGACGTGAAGCCCGGTTACGGCCGCAACTACCTGCTGCCGCAGGGCAAGGCCGTGCGTGCCAATGCCGCCAACCTGGCCGCGTTCGAGCAGCAGCGTGCCGAGTACGAAGCGAAGGCCGGCACCATGCTGACCGACGCCGAAGCGCGCAAGCTCAAGCTGGCCGACGTCTCGGTCACCGTCGCCGCGCATGCCAGTGCGGAAGGCAAGCTGTTCGGTTCAGTCGGTCCGCGCGATATCGCCGAGGCGCTGGCAGCTGCCGGCCACACCGTCAACAAGGGTGAAGTGATCCTGGGCGAAGGCCCGCTTCGCAACACAGGCGAGTACGACGTGGCGATCCACCTGCACGCCGACGTGCACACCACCGTCAAGGTGATCGTGGTCGGCGACAAGTAAGCTCCAGGTCGTTCAAATGATGAAACATTCGGGCGCCGCGAGGCGCCCGTTTGTTTTTCGGCGAAGGGAATAGGGAATCGTTGAAGCGGAGCGAAGCCGCTCGGCGATTCCTTATTTCCGACTCCCCATTCCCCGGCTTATCCCCACCAACCCACAGCTTATCCACAGACTTATTGTCTCGACGGGTGAGACGCCGCCGCGCATGATGGTCCGTGTGTCCACCCACGGGATGTCGGTGCATCGCGTGCCGGTCGTGGGGCAATTCTCCTGAGGTAAGTCGATGTCCTTCGTGCCCGAGCGCAAACCTTCGTCATCTGCCATCGAGGCATTGCGCGTGCCGCCGCATTCCATCGATGCCGAACAGGCAGTGCTGGGTGGTCTGATGCTGGCGCCGGATGCACTCGACAAGGTGGCCGACAAACTCGCCGAGCTGGACTTCTATCGCAAGGATCACCGGCTGATCTGGCGTGCGATCAACGAGCTGGCGAACAAGGGCATGCCGTGCGACGCGGTGACCCTGGGCGACTGGTTCGACAGCAACGGCCTGGCCGAGATGGTTGGTGGTGCCAGCTATCTGATCGAGCTGGCCAACAGCACTCCGAGCGCGGCGAATATCAGCGCGTACGCCGATATCGTGCGCGAGAAGTCGGTGATGCGGCAGCTGATCGACGCCGGCACCTCGATCACCGAGGACGGTTACCGCCCGGAAGGCAAGAGCGTGCAGGAGGTGCTGGAAAACGCCGAACAGCGCGTGTTCAAGATCGCCGAGTCCGGTGCGCGCGGCAAGAAGGATTCCGTCTCGATGCGCGAGGCGGTGAAGGACGCATTCCGCCTGCTGACCGAGCGCTACGAGAATCGTGGCCAGCTCACCGGCATCACCACCGGCTTCACCGATCTGGACAACCTCACCTCCGGCCTGCAGCCGTCGGACCTGATCATCGTGGCGGCGCGCCCATCGATGGGCAAGACCGCGTTTGCATTGAACATCGCCGAGACCGCCGCGCTGCGCAGCAAGAAGGCGGTGGTGGTGTTCTCGATGGAAATGTCCGCCTCGCAGCTGGCGTTCCGCCTGATCTCCTCGGTCGGTCGCATCCACCAGCAACACCTGCGCAACGGCGACCTGCAGGAAGAAGACTGGCCGCGTGTCTCCAATGCGATCTCGATCCTGTCCGATGCCAAGATCTTCATCGACGACACGCCCAGCCTGTCGCCGGTGGAGCTACGCTCGCGCTCGCGCCGGCTGCATCGCGAGCATGGCGGCCTTGGCCTGATCGTGATCGATTACCTGCAGCTGATGCAGGTGCCCGGCAGCAAGGAGAATCGCGCCACCGAAATTTCAGAAATTTCGCGTTCACTCAAGGGCCTCGCCAAGGAGTTGAACGTGCCGGTGATCGCCCTGTCGCAGTTGAACCGCTCGCTCGAACAGCGCGCCGACAAGCGCCCGATGATGTCCGACCTGCGCGAATCCGGCGCGATCGAGCAGGACGCCGACGTGATCATGTTCATCTACCGCGACGAGTACTACAACAAGGAAACCCCGGACAAGGGCATGGCCGAAATTATCATCGGCAAGCAGCGCAACGGCCCCACCGATACCTGCAAGCTGACCTTCCTCGGCCACTACACCAAGTTCGAGAACTACGCGCCGGATTCGTTCGTGGGATCGTTCGATTGACAGCCGGGAATCCCGCAAGGGGACTCTGTCGGGAATGGGGAATCGGAAATTGTTCGAGCCAGCAAGCTCGTGGCATTTTTGCTTCTGACTATTTCCCATTCCCGATTTCCCGTTTACGGCTCTTGAGCTTTTCCCGATTCCCGATTCTCGATTCCCGGCAAGCATGAGCCGCACTACCGTCGCCACCATCCACCTCGGCGCACTGCGCCACAACCTGGCGCGATTGAAGGCCCTGGTGGCACCGTCGCAGGTGATGGCGGTGGTCAAGGCCGATGCCTACGGCCACGGGTTGGAACGGGTCGCACGCGCATTGAATGGCGAAGCCGATGCGTTCGCGGTGGCCGCGCTGGGGGACGGCCTGCGCCTGCGCGCGGCAGGACATAGGCAGCGCATCGTGGTGCTGTCCGGTCCGGACAACGCCAGTGACATCACCGAAATGCAGCGTCTGCAACTGGATGCGGCGATCCATCACGACACCCAATTGCAGTGGCTCGCCCAAGCCGATGTCTCGCGCGGGCGTTTGCGCGTGTGGCTGAAAATCGACAGCGGCATGCACCGGCTCGGTTTCGCTCCGGAACGCGTGGCCACGGTGTACGTGCAGCTTGCCGCGATGCCGGGGATCGATCCGGCGATCGGCCTGCTCACGCATTTCTCCGAATCCGAAGTGTTTGACGGCGAACAGACGCCCGCGCAAATTGCACGCTTCGCCGCGGCGACGAAACTGTTCGACGGGCCACGATCACTGTCCAATTCCGCCGCCGTGCTCGGCTGGCCGGAGGCGCGCGGTGATTGGGTGCGTACCGGTGGGCTGTTGTATGGACTGTCGGTGGTCGATGGCAAGACCGGCGCCGACTTCGGCTTCCGTCCCGCCATGACCTTGAGCACCCGGCTGATCGCCATCAACCTGATCAAGCGCGGCGAGCGCGTCGGCTACAACGGCACATGGACCTGTCCGGAAGACATGCCGGTTGGTGTGGCCGCCGTCGGTTACGGCGACGGCTATCCGCGCAGCGCGATCGCCGGCACGCCGGTGCTGGTCGGCGAGCAGCGCGTTCCACTGATCGGTCGCGTCTCGATGGATCTGATCACGCTCGACCTGCGCGATGCGCCGTCGGCGAAGATCGGCGATCACGTGGTGTTGTGGGGACCGCAGCTGCCGGTCGAACAGATCGCCGCACAATCCGGCACGATCTCCTACGACCTCACCTGCGGCATGACCCGCCGCGTGCTGTTCGTCGAAGACGAACTCTAGAGGGTACGTGGTCGAGGACGAACTGTAGAGGGCATGCGATCGACGACGAAGCCTGACGGCTTTCCGCGTCGATACGTCTCGCCGCATGCGATGACCGCAGGCTAAGCTCGCCCTCATTGTCGTATCCAACCGGGAACCCGCATGGCCAAAGCCAAGACCGCCTATGTCTGCACCGAGTGCGGCGCCGAACACAACAAGTGGCAGGGCCAGTGCGTCGAGTGCGGGGTGTGGAACACGCTGAGCGCGATCGTGCTGACGCCGGCGTCGGCAGCGGTTGCGTCGATGGGTGCGCAGCGTTCCAGCTATGCCGGCAGCGCGGCGGGCGCACCGCAAATCACGCCGCTGACGGCGGTAGCGTTGACCACCGAGGCGCGCACGCTGACCGGTGTCGGCGAGCTGGACCGGGTGCTTGGCGGCGGCCTGGTGCAGGGTTCGGTGGTGCTGGTCGGCGGCGATCCGGGCATCGGCAAGTCGACCTTGCTGCTGCAGATGCTGGGCACGCTGGGCGCGCATCTGCCCAGCGTGTACGTCACCGGTGAGGAATCGTTGTCGCAGGTCGCCTCGCGCGCACAACGTCTGGGTCTGCCCCTGGAACCGCTGCGGGCCTTGGCGGAAACCTGCATCGAGCGGATTCTCGAACAGGCGATGGCGACCCGGCCGCGCGTGCTGGTGATCGATTCAATCCAGACCATCTGGACCGAGCTGCTGCCCGCCGCGCCCGGTTCGGTGTCGCAGGTGCGCGAGTCCGCGGCCAAGCTCACGCGCTTTGCCAAGGAAACCGGCACCTCGGTATTTCTGGTCGGCCATGTCACGAAAGAGGGCGGCATTGCCGGTCCGCGCGTGCTGGAGCACATGGTCGACGCGGTGCTGTATTTCGAGGGCGAATCGGGTTCGCGCTTCCGCGTGCTGCGCGCGTTCAAGAACCGCTTCGGTGCGGTCAACGAGCTGGGCGTGTTCGCGATGTCGGACAAGGGCCTGCGCGAGGTACCAAATCCGTCGGCGATTTTCCTGTCCACTCACAGTGGTCCGACTGCGGGCAGCGCGGTGATGGTGACGCGCGAGGGCACCCGGCCGCTACTGGTCGAGGTGCAGGCGCTGGTGGATCAGTCGTCGCTGGGCAATCCGCGCCGCTTCGCGCTGGGGCTGGACCAGAACCGCCTGGCCATGCTGCTGGCGGTGCTGCATCGGCACGGCGGCGTGGCAGCCTACGATCAGGATGTGTTCGTCAACGTGGTGGGTGGCATCCGCGTGCAGGAAACCGCGGCCGATCTGCCCGTGGTGCTGGCGGTGTTGTCGAGCCTGCGCGACCGGCCATTGCCGGAGCAGGCCATCGTGTTCGGCGAGGTCGGTCTGTCCGGCGAGATCCGCCCGGTGCCGAACGGCGAGGAGCGTCTCAAGGAAGCCGCCCATCACGGCTTCCGCCGTGCGATCGTGCCGAAGGCCAACGCGCCAAAGAAAGGCAAGGTCGGTGAAATGGAAGTGACCGCGGTGGAGCGATTGAGCGAGGCGATCGACGCCTGCCGCTGAGCGCTTCGCTGTCGTCAGGCGAGCGAGCGGTGCAGGATCAGTTCCAGCACGAATTTCGAGCCGAAGAACGCCAATACCAGCGCGGCCATGCCGATCAGGGTGAGGTTGACCGCACGCTGACCGCGCCAGCCATGCCGCCAGCGGCCGTAGAGCAGCAGGCCGAACACCAGCCACGCCACGATCGAAAGGATCGTCTTGTGCGCCAGGTGCTGGCCGAACAGATTATCGACGAACAAGGCGCCGGTCAGCAGGGTCAGGGTCAGTAGGGCGAAGCCCGCGCCGATCAGGCGGAACAGCAGGGTTTCGGTCAGCGTCAGCGGCGGCAGCGCGCGCAACCACGGGCCGAACTGGCGATGGCGCAGCGCACGCTCCTGCGCGGCCAGCAGGATGGCGAATACGGCGGCGATCGACAGCACGCCGAACGCGATCAAGGCCACCGTGACGTGCAGCTTGATCTGCCAGTCCATCGGCTGCGGCAACGTCGGCGGCGCGGCGAAGCTGTCCACCGCAAGCAACAGGGCAGTCAGCGGAAACACGATGACGCCGAGCGCGGCCACCGGACGCGTAGCGTTCACCAGCAAGGTCAACGCCGAGACCACGAAGGCGACCAGCGACATTGCCGCAAAAAAATGCAGGTCCAGTGCGCCGCGGTGCATGCCCAGCAGGATCCCGGCATGGAACAGCACCGCGCCACCAGCCAGACCCAGCGCCAGTCGGTTCAGCGGTTTGCCGCCGCCCAGCAGCGGACGCGCCAGACCGCCGGCGGCGGCGAGATAGAGCACGATGGCAAGCAGGGCAAAGACATGGATGACCATAGCCACGCAGTGTCGCACAGGCCTCCGCCGGCGTGCATGCGAAGCCGTTCGCTCCGTCCGCTATAATCAACCACTTTCCTGTTTGCCGGTTCCGTCATGTTCGAGTCGCTCAGCCAACGCCTTTCCACCACCGTCAATCGACTGCGCGGCCGCGGCCGGCTGACCGAGGAAAATATCCGTGAGGCCTTGCGCGAGGTGCGCATCGCGCTGCTGGAAGCGGACGTGGCGCTGCCGGTGGTGCAGGCGCTGATCCAGCGGATCAAGGTGCGCGCGGTCGGCCAGGACGTGGTCAGGAGCCTGTCGCCCGGCCAGGCGCTGGTCAAGGTGGACAGCGACGAGCTGACGGCGGTGATGGGTACGGCCAACACCGAATTGAACCTGGCACAGCAACCGCCGGCGGTGGTGCTGATGGCCGGCCTGCAGGGCGCCGGCAAGACCACCACGGTGGCCAAGCTGGCGCGCCTGCTGACCGAGCGCAAGAAGAAAAAGGTGATGGTGGTCAGCTGCGACGTCTATCGTCCGGCCGCGATCGAACAGTTGCGCACGTTAGCCGAACAGGTCGGGGTGAAATTCTTCCCGTCCGAGGCGGGTCAGGATCCGGTCGCCATCGCGAAGGCCGCGGTTGCCGCGGCCCGGCGCGAAGTGGTCGATGTGCTGATCGTCGACACCGCCGGTCGCCTGCACGTGGACGAGGCGATGATGGCCGAGATCAAGGCGCTGCACGCCGCGATCACGCCGATCGAAACTCTGTTCGTGGTCGACTCGATGACCGGTCAGGACGCAGCCAACACGGCCAAGGCGTTCAATGAGGCGCTGCCGCTGACCGGCGTGATCCTGACCAAGACCGATGGCGACGCCCGCGGTGGCGCCGCACTGTCGGTGCGCTACGTCACCGGCAAGCCGATCAAGTTCCTCGGCGCCGGCGAGAAGAGCGACGCACTGGAACCGTTCCACCCGGATCGCCTGGCCCAGCGCATCCTCGGCATGGGCGACGTGCTGTCGCTGGTCGAGGAAGTCGAGCGCAAGGTCGATCAGGAAAAGGCGCAGAAACTCGCCCAGAAAGTGATGAAGGGCAAGCGCTTCGACCTCAACGACATGAAGGATCAACTTGAGCAGATGGGCAACATGGGCGGCCTGGCCGGTTTGATGGACAAACTGCCGGGCGTATCCAGCCTGCCGGACAGCGTCAAGTCCAAGGTCAACGACGGCGAGATGAACCGGATGATGGCGATCATCAGCTCGATGACCAAGAAGGAACGCCGGCATCCCGATCTGTTGAACGGTTCGCGCCGCGCCCGTGTGGCGCGCGGTTCGGGCACCCAGCCGGCCGACGTCAACCGTCTGCTCAAGCAGTACATGCAGATGGAAAAGATGATGTCCAAGCTGTCCAAGGGTGGCAGCAAGGGCCTGATGCGGCAGATGCGCGGGGCCATGAAGGGCATGGGCGGCATGGGTGGCATGCCACCCATGCGCTGAGGAGCGAGAAGTAAGTGAAGAGGAATGGGAAACAAGTGTGCGGAGCCTCTCCTCGTTTCTCACTCCCCCCACTCGTTCCTCGTCCAAGGCCTTCCCTTTTCCCGAAAACCCGCTAAAATGCCCCGTTTACCGCGCACGTCTCTCGTGTGCCTGCCGCCCGTTCGGCAATTCTGGAGTTTTACCATGGTCAAGATTCGTCTTTCGCGCGGTGGCGCCAAGGGCCGTCCGTTCTACCACGTCGTCGTGACCGATCAGCGCAGCAAGCGCGACGGCCGCAACATCGAGAACATCGGCTACTACAATCCGGTCGCGTCGGGCAAGGACAAGCGCCTTGAGCTGAACGTCGAGCGCGTCAAGGAGTGGGTGGGCAAGGGCGCACAGCTGACCGACAAGGTCGCTGCCCTGCTCAAGGAAGCCGGCAAGCAGCAGCCGGCCGCCTGAACATGACGGCAGCCAGTCGACGCGTCCCGATCGGACGCATCGTCGGGCTGTATGGCGTGCAGGGCTGGCTCAAGATCGAGTCCTGGGCTGAGCCACGCATGCGGATCTTCGACTACCAGCCGTGGCTGCTCGGTGCAGCGCCCGGCGCGGAGACGCAGATCTCGGGAGTGACGGGTCGTACGCAGGGCAAGGGCATGGTGGCCCAGCTGCCCGGAGTGGATGAACGCGAACAGGCAGCGGCGCTGATCGGTACCGACATCTATGTCGCCCGTGAGCAACTGCCCGATCCCGCGGAAGGTGAGTATTACTGGGTCGATCTCGAAGGACTCGAGGTCGTCACCACGGAAGACGTGCAGCTGGGGCGGATCAGTCATCTGTTCGCCACGGGTGCCAACGATGTCGTGGTGGTCAGGGATGGTGCGCGCGAGCGGCTGATCCCTTTCGTCCAGGGTTCGTATGTGCGTTCGGTGGATTTGTCCGCAGGGCGCATGGTGGTGGACTGGGATCCTGAATTCTGACGTCGCCGGGTTGCGGGACTTGAGGATCTTCGGATCATGCGTATCGATGTCGTCAGCCTGTTTCCCGACTTCGTGCGCCAGTGTGCCGCCGTCGGTGTAGTGGGACGCGCGCAGCAGCGTGAGTTGCTGCAGGTGGAAACCTGGAACCCGCGCGACTACGCCACCGACAGGCACCGCAGCGTGGACAGCAGCTCGTATGGCGGCGGTCCGGGCATGGTGATGATGATTGAGCCGTTGCGCACGACCCTGGTGGCCATGCGCGAGGCGGCACCGCAACCGGTGCATCTGATTTATCTCAGTCCGCAGGGAGCGCGGCTGACGCAGGGCAGGGTAGAGGCGCTGGCGAAACTGCCGCGCATCGGCCTGCTGTGCGGACGTTACGAAGGTGTGGACGAGCGTCTGCTGGCGCACGAGGTCGACGAGGAGCTATCCATCGGCGACTATGTGTTGTCCGGTGGCGAGCTGGCCGCCGCGGTGATCATCGACGCGGTGGGGCGCTTGCAGGACGGTGCGTTGAATGACGCGCAGTCGGCCGAGCAGGATTCATTCTCGGATGGCCTGCTGGATTGTCCGCACTATGCGAAACCGGTGCACGATGCGCTGGGATCCGTACCGGAAGTGTTGCTGTCCGGTGACCATGCGGCGATCGCCCGCTGGCGCCTGAAGCAATCGCTGGGACGGACCTGGTTGCGCAGGCCGGACTTGTTGACACAGCGTGGTCTGGATGCAGCATCCCGGACCTTGCTGGATGAATTCCGCCGTGAACATGTTTTACAAGAGCAGGCTTCACAAGAGCTGCCACGGCAAGACGATGCGGCCGAGTGACGGTTGCAACTTTGATATCGCAAACGTGAACCGACAGGTGCGCCATGAACAAGATCATTGAACAGTTTGAATCCGAGCAGATCACCCGCCAGCTCCCGGAATTCAGCCCCGGCGACACCGTGGTGGTCAACGTGAAGGTGAAGGAAGGCAACCGCGAGCGCGTGCAGGCGTTCGAGGGCATCGTCATCGCCAAGCGCAGCCGTGGCCTGCATTCGGCCTTCACCGTGCGCAAGATCTCGCACGGCACCGGCGTGGAGCGCGTGTTCCAGGCGCACAGCCCGGCCATCGACTCGCTGACCGTGAAGCGCAAGGGCAAGGTGCGCGGCGCCAAGCTGTATTACCTGCGTGGTCTGGAAGGCAAGGCGGCCCGCATCAAGGAAGACGTCGCCGCTGCTGCTGCCGCCAAGGCCAACGCCAAGGCTGCCGCGGCCGCCGCTGCTTCAGCCGCCGAGTAATTCACTCAGCCGTTGCTGCTGCATGAAAAAACCCGCGGAGCGATCCGCGGGTTTTTTGTTGTCGCGATGGCTGTGGCGAGGCGAGGCGGATCGGTGCGTCTGGCCGGATTCAATCGTCCAGTCGCTGGGGCTGCTGCAGGAAGTTGCCCTGCACGAAGTCCACGCCGCAGGCGAACAGCAAGGACGTGCTGGTCGCGTCCTCCACCCACTCGGCGATGGTCTGGCGTTTCAGTTCGCGCGCCTGCTGGCAGATCTCGGTGATCTTCCGCTGGCTGTTCGGATGTTGCGGCAGTTCGGCCATGTAGCTGCGGTCGATCTTCAGGTAGTCCGCGTCGACATGGTTGAGCAACTGGAATGAATTCAGGCCCGAACCGAATTGCTCCAGTGCGAAACCGCCGCCGAGTTTCTTCCAGCCGTTGACGAACTCCTGCGCCGGCCGCAACAGCGTCATCACCTTGCTCTCGGTCATTTCCAGCACGACGCGACCGCGTTTCAGCGCTGCCTTGCCGAGGCGTTCGCCCAGCCACGGCAGCAAGGTGTCGTCCTGCAGCGAGGCGGCGGTGAGCTTGATGAAGAACGTGGTCTGTTGCCCCTGCGCCTCGCGCGCCTGCAGCGAGCTGATGGCGCGGTCGAGCACCCAGCGATCGATCGCGCAAGTGAGGTTGTGCTTCTCGGCGATCGGCATGAAGAACCCGGGCAGCACCTCGCCTTGCGGGCCGCTCATGCGCAACAGGATTTCCGAATAGTCGCCCTCGACGTCCTGCAGGCTGATGGTTTGCTGGTGATAGAGCACCAGACCGTCGTTCGCTAGCGCCTGCTGCAGCAGATCGAGCCAGTAGTGATCGCGTTCCTCGTCGGCTTTTTCGCGGGCCGCCGGATCATGCAGTTCGACCTGGCTGCCGCCCAGGCTCTGTGCGGTGCGCAAGGCGTGGCTGGCCTGGTTGAGCAGCAGTTCGGTGTTGGCGTTCTTCTCGCCCAGCAGGCTGCCACCGATGCTGGCGGTGACCGTGATCGAGCGGGCGCCGGCATCGAAAATCTCGTTGCTGACGCTGTGCTGCAGTTTGGCGATCCATTCCTTGATGCCCTCGTCCGTACGCGAGTCGAGCACCACACCCAGCGTGTGTTCGGCGAGCATGCCGGCGAGGTCGTCGGTACCCAGCAGCATGCGGATGCGATCGGCGAACCCGGACATCAGTTCATCGGCCTTGCCCAGCCCGACGCCACCCACGAGCGAGGCCCAGTTGTCCGGTTCGACCAGCAGCAGCGACTGGCCCTTCTTGCCCTTGGCCGCCGCCGTGACCGCATCATCGATGCATTCAAGCATGCGGGCGCGGTTGAACAGCCCGGTGACCGGGTCGCGTTGCAGTTGTGCCAGCAAGGCAGGGTCGACCTGTTGCCGCCGAAACACGATCTGCAGACAGGGCTCGCCCTCGAACGTGGCCGGGGCGAACTCCACCGTGGCGTCGAAATGGCTGCCATCGGCACGACGCGCGTGCAGGGCAAGCTGCGAGGGCATCTTTTCCTGGCGGGCGTGACCGCGCAGCAGTGACTTGAACTCGTCCGCATTGGCAGCGTCGATCATGTCCAGCACCGGCAGCCCGAGCAGGTCGTCGAAACTGTCGTAGCCAAAGGTCTCCAGATAGGCCTGGTTGGCGCGCACATGCATGCCTTCGTGGACATAGGCAATCGCATCGGTGGAGGAGTCGAGCAGCGCATCGCAGCGGCGCTCCGATTCTCGCAGGGCGGTTTCCAGCCGGCGTACCTGACGACGCGTCTGCAGCGAATCGAACTCCCTCTGCAGCACGGCGATCAGCTGCTTGGGCTGGGTGCGCGAGGCGATGCCGCGGACGCCATGCCCGAACAGGTCGGCGATGACCTGGTTTTCCATGGTGTTGACCAGGCCCAACAGTGAATAGTCGCGACCGTTGGCATCAAGCACCTTCACCGCATCGGGCAGGCTGATGCCGGTCACCGCCGGATCGAACATCACCACATCCGGCTCCAGCTCGTTCACCGCCGTCTGCAGTTGCTCGACATTGGTGGCACGAGCCGGTCGCACGGCGATGCCGGTATTGCGCAGCAGGCTGATGATCTGCTCCGCTTCCTCGAGCGAGTTCTCGATGAAGAGGATCTTGATGACGTAATCTTTTTTCATGGGGCGTTGAGCTGTCCGTTGGTCACCATGAGCCGTCCAAGCCAGCTTGCGTGCTCGTCCGTCACTGAACGTTTGTAGCGGATTCCGCCAGCCGCCGCCAGCGAAAAACCGCACGACAGTGACCGCCGGGAGCTCATATCGGTCGCTTGGAGGCGTCGCCGCCCACTTCACGTACCAGCCGGGGCACCAGGTAGCCCGGCAAGCGCGCGCGCAGGGCGTCCATCAACGCGAGCGCATGGGTGTCGTCGACTTCGAAATGCGCGGTCCCCTGCACGCGGTCGAGCTGGTGCAGGTAGTAGGGCAGCACGCCGGCGGCGAACAGTCGCTCGGACAGCCCGGCCAGCGCGTCGACGTGGTCATTGACGCCGCGCAGCAGCACCGACTGATTGAGCAGCGTGACGCCGGCGTCGCGCAGGCGTGCGCAGGCCGCATCGACGCTGGCGTCGAGTTCGTTGGCATGGTTGGCGTGCAGCACCATCACCTTTTGCAGCGGCAATGCATCCAGCCATTCCAGTAGTGGCCCGTCGACGCGCTCGGGCAGCACCACCGGCAGGCGGGTGTGGATGCGCAGGCGGGTCACATGCGGAACTTCGGCGAGGCCCCGGCTCAGCTCCACCAGCTTGCTGGTGGCCAGCGACAGCGGATCGCCGCCGGAGAGAATCAGCTCGCTGATCGAGTGATCCTGGCGCAGATGCTCCAGCGCCTCCTGCCATTGGCCGGCGGCGGCGATCTCCTCGCCGTAAGGGAAATGCCGGCGGAAACAGTAGCGGCAGTTGATCGCGCAACTACCGCTGGCGATCAGCAGGGCGCGGCCGTGGTACTTGTGCAGCACGCCCCGGGCTTCGCGGGCGGCCATGTCGCCGACGGCGTCGATCACGAAGCCGGGCGCCTCGTCCAGTTCGGCCAGCTGCGGCAGCACCTGCAACAGCAGCGGGTCGCGCGGGTCGCCCTGGCGCATGCGGGCGACGAAGCCGCGCGGCACGCGCAGCGTGAAGCCGGCATCTGCCGGCGGCAGGCGATCGGCGAGATGCGGCAGCCCGAGCAGCGTCAGCAACTCACCGCCATCGGTAACCGCCTCGCGCCACGGTTGACGCCAATCATTGATGGGCGTGCGGAACGTCGATGTAATGCGGGCAGCGGGGCTTGCGGTTATCATGTGCGACCTGGATATCGGGCGCTGGCCCGGCGATCCCGCCATTTTAGCCACTGATAACGATGCGCGGCTGTTTGTCCAAGTTTGCCGCCCGTCGTAATGACTACCCATTGGAGTTCACTGCATGGCCACCTACGGTCTCAACGACGTCAAGAACGGTGTGAAGATCATCGTCGACGGCGAACCCTGCACCGTCGTCGAGGCGGAGTTCGTCAAGCCAGGCAAAGGTCAGGCATTCACCCGCATCCGTATTCGCAACCTGCTCAACGGCCGCACGGTCGAGAAGACGCTGAAGGCGAGCGAGTCGTTCGAAGGTGCCGACGTGGCGGATACCGACATGCAGTTCCTCTACAGCGACGGCGAGTTCTGGCATTTCATGCAGCCGGACACGTTCGAGCAGCACCAGGCCGACAAGACTGCTGCCGGCGATGCCGCCAAGTGGCTGAAGGGCGAGGAGGATTGCGTGGTGACGCTGTGGAACGGTCGGCCGATCTCGGTGCAGCCGCCGAACTTCGTCGAGCTGAAGATCGTCGAGACCGACCCGGGCGTGCGCGGCGACACTTCCGGCGGCGGCGGCAAGCCGGCCAAGCTGGAAACCGGCGCGGTGGTGCGCGTGCCGCTGTTCGTGAACCAGGACGAGCTGATCAAGGTCGATACCCGTTCCGGCGAGTATTTCAGCCGCGTCAAGTGACGCATTGGCGCGCGAGCACTGTCAGCGCGCCCCAAACCGAAACCCCCCCCCGCCCCCCCCACCCCCCCACCGCCCCCACCCCCCCCGCCCGCCCCCCCACCGGGGGCCGTGGGGTGGT
>JBEPVP010000002.1:0-69855 GCA_041690935.1 Rhodanobacter sp. | reverse complement strand
CGCTGATCATCGTCTTCCTGATCCCGCTGGCGCTGAAGGGCGTGAAGTACCGCGCGCTCGGCGCTGCGGCGCTGCTGCGCCGCAACCTGCTGGTCTATGGCCTGGGCGGCATCGTGGTGCCGTTCGTCGGGATCAAGCTCATCGACATGTTGCTGGTTCTGCTGGGGTTGTCCTGATGCGCATCCTTGCACTGACCGCGCTCGTCGCGGCACTCCTGCCCAGTCTTGCCCATAGCGCACCGGCAGACGACATCAGCGGCAATGTCGCGGTGACCTCCGATTACATGTTCCGCGGCCTGACCCAGACGTGGGGTCGCCCGGCGATCCAGGGCGGTGCCGACTACGCGAACCCGAACGGCTTTGCCGCCGGTTTCTGGGGTTCGAGCATCAGCGAGCGCAGCTATCCCGGCGGCGCGATGGAGCTGGACCTGTATGCCAGTTACGGCCAGGCGATCGACAGCGACTGGTCGTGGCGCGCCGGCATCTATGGCTATGTCTATCCCGGCGCCAATCTCGATCAGGCCGGACTGCCCTCGCGCTCGCTGAACACCGCCGAGGCCAACGTCGCGCTGAGCTGGAAGCAGTTCACGCTGAAGTACAACCGCTCGCTCACTGATTATTTCGGCGTGGACACCGAGCAGGGCTACCGCGGCGATTCGAAGGGCGCCGGCTACCTGCAGCTGGACGCCGCGATACCGTTGATCGATGCGTGGAGCCTGGCGTTGCACGCGGGCCACACGCACTACACCACCACGCTGATGGCGCCGCTGGCCAATGGTGCGCGCGACCCCGGCTACAGCGATTTCGGCGCCACGCTGAAGTACCAGATGGCTGCGCACTGGTCGCTGAGCGCAGGCGTGGCCTACGCCACCAACGCGGATTTCTACCGCCGCACGTCCAGCTTTCTCGATGCCGGGGACACGCGCAACGTTGGCGGTTCGCGCGGTTTCGTGATGCTGCAGGGAAGCTTCTAGTGCGATCGATCCATGATCACGAAAAGCAGCAAGCGGCCATCCATGGCCGCACTTTCCAGAAAGAACGGAGCACTTCCATGAGCAAGCTGTTGCGTCAATCCTTTGTCCTGCTGCTGGTGATGACCGTCATCACCGGCGTGCTGTATCCACTGGTGGCGACCGGGCTGGCCCGGCTGGTCTTTCCGCAGCAGGCCAATGGCAGCCTGATCGTGAAGGACGGCAAGCCGGTCGGCTCGGCGCTGATCGGCCAGTCGTTCACCGACCCGAAGTACTTCTGGGGCCGGCCGTCGGCGACCGCGCCGAATGCGTACAACGCCAGCGCCTCGTCGGGCTCCAATCTCGGTCCGACCAATCCGGCACTCACCGATGCAGTGAAGCAGCGTATCGCCGCGCTGCGTGCGGCCGATCCGGGCAACACCGCGCCGGTGCCGGTGGATCTGGTCACCGCCTCGGGCAGCGGTCTGGATCCGGAGATCAGCCCGGCCGCGACGCAGTACCAGATCGCGCGCGTGGCCAGGTCACGCGGGCTGAGCGTCGACCAGGTCCAGGCGCTGGTGAACGAATACACCAGCGGCCGCCAGTTCGGCCTGCTCGGCGAGGCACGGGTGAATGTCCTGCAGCTCAACCTCGCGCTGGATGCGCCGTAGCGCTAGCCTCCAAACCCTTCTCCCCGTTGGGGAGAAGGTGCCCGCAGGGCGGATGAGGGGCGGGTGCTCGCGTCGATGCTGATCAAAGCGGGCCCCGATGTGAGAATGACGCGAGCACCCGCCCCTCACCCCAGCCCTCTCTCCCGAGGGGAGGGGAGCCAAAGGCTCGCAAACCGGCGAAGATGGCAACCATGACCGAACCCTCCCGCGAAGCGCGTGCCGATGCCTTGCTCAGCACCGCGCATGACGAGCACAGCCGGCGGCTGAAAGTGTTCCTCGGCGCCGCGCCCGGTGTCGGCAAGACCTACGCGATGCTGTCCGCCGCGCGCGAGCTGAAGCGGCAGGGCGTCGATGTGGTGGTCGGCTTGGTCGAGACGCACGGCCGTGCCGAGACCGCCGCGTTGCTGGAAGGCATGGAGGTGCTGCCGCGTCGTGCCGTGCGCTACCACGAGCGCGACTTCAGTGAGTTTGACCTGGACGCGGCACTGACGCGCAAGCCGGCGGTGCTGCTGGTCGATGAGCTGGCGCATCGCAACCTGCCCGGCGGTCGGCACGAGCGGCGCTGGCAGGACATCGCCGAACTGCTTGATGCGGGCATCGAGGTATACAGCGCGTTGAACGTGCAGCATCTGGAGAGCCTCAACGACCAGGTGCGGCGGATCACCGGCGTCACCGTGCGCGAGACCGTGCCGGACGTGTTTCTCGACCGGGCGCGCGACATCGTGCTGGTCGACCTGCCGCCGCGCGAGCTGATCGTCCGGCTGAAGCAAGGCAAGGTCTACGTGCCGGAGACGGCGGCCGCCGCGCTCAACGCGTTCTTCTCGCCGACCAACCTGGCCGCCTTGCGCGAGCTGGCGGTGGACACCATCGCCAGCCACGTCGACAGCGACCTGCGCGAACACATGCTGGCGCGCGGCAGCGCGATGCCGGTGCGTCGCCGCGTGCTGGCCGCAATCGACGGTCACGGCCAGAGCGAATACCTGGTGCGTGTGGCGCGCCGCATCGCCGAGCGGCGCGGCGCACCGTGGAGCGTGGCGTTTGTGGACACCGGTGCGGCGCTGGCGCCGGCACGGCGCGAACAACTGGACGCGGCGATGCGGCTGGCGCGCCGGCTGGGCGGTGAGTCGATCATCCTGCGCGGCCATGCGATTGCCGACGAGCTGATCGCGCATGCGGATCGCGAAGGCGTCGGCCAGATCATCCTCGGCCGCACCCGCGAGCGGGTGGTGGCGCGCATGCTGGGCCGCTCGCTGACCCAGCTGCTGCTGCGCCGCGGCGCGCACCTGGAGCTGACCATCATTGCCACGCCGGCCGAGCGGGCGAAGGCGCGCCAGCGGCTGCGCATGCCGGGCGGACGCGGCTCGCGTGGCGAGTATGTCTACGCCACGCTCGCCACGCTGGTGGCGTTTGGACTGTCTTTTGTGGCCGACCGCTACCTGTCGGTGGCCAATCTGTCGCTGATCTTCCTCACCGCGGTGCTGGTGGTGGCGGTGCGTACGCGGATGTCGGTGGCCGTCTATACGGCCATTCTGTGTTTCCTCGGCTACAACTTCTTCTTTGCGCCGCCGCGTTACACGCTGGCGATCGCCAATCTCGACGACGTGCTGGCGGTGACGCTGTTCCTGCTGGCGGCGCTGGTATGCAGCCGCCTCGCCACGCGGCTGGCCAGTCAGGTCGAATCGCTGCGCGCCGCGCATGCACAGACGCGCGCGCTGTTGGCGCTGGGCCAACAACTGACGGCCAGCACCGATGCGGGCGGTATTCGCCATGCCGGCAGCAAGGCGCTGGCGCATGCACTGCGTTGCGAGGCCGCGATCCTTGCCCGCGATGCGGAGCAGGTGCTGCGTGTGATGGCGAGCGCGCCACACGAGCGCTCGCTGTCCGCGCAGGATCTGGCCGCCGCCGACTGGAGCGACCGGCATGGCGAGCAGGCCGGCCGCTCCACCGACACGTTGAATGCCGCGCCGTGCTGGGTGCTGCCGCTGGGCAGCGAAAACCGTCCGCTGGGCGTGGTCGCGCTGAACTTCGAGCCGGTGGCGGGCGAGCCGGATGCCGACCGCCGCAGCCTCGCGCTGGCGATGACGCAGGACATCGGTCAGGCACTGGAGCGCGCGCGGCTGTCGGATGAACTGGAAGGTGCACGCGTGCAGGGCGAGACCGAGCGCCTGCGCAATGCGCTGCTGTCGTCCGTGTCGCACGACCTGCGCTCGCCGCTGGCCTCGATGATCGGCGCGGCCGGCACGTTGATCAGCTACGAAGAGAAATTGCCGCCGGAAGAACGCCGCGAGCTGCTACATGCGATCCTCGGCGAAGGCCAGCGGCTGGATCGCTACATCCAGAACCTGCTCGACATGACCCGGCTCGGCCACGGCACGCTGAAGCTCAACCGCGACTGGACCGACAGTGCGGAGATCGTCGCCGCGGCGGTGACGCGGCTGCGCAAGCTGTTTCCCGATCTCCGCGTAGAAACCGTGGCGCCCGGCGAGGCGGTGCTGCTCTACGTACATCCCGCGCTGATCGAGCAGGCGCTGTTCAACATCCTGGAGAACGCCGCGCGCTTCTCGCCGCCGGAAGAGGCCGTGCGCGTGATCGTGCGCAGCACCGATAGTCGCCTGCTGATCGACGTCAGCGACCGCGGTCCGGGTATTCCGGAGGACGAACGCGCGCGCATCTTCGACATGTTCTATTCGGTGTCGCGCGGCGACCGCGCACCGCAGGGCACCGGGCTGGGCCTGGCGATCTGCCGCGGCATGATCGGCGCACATGGCGGCAGCGTGGAGGCCTTGCCCGGCGACGGCGTCGGCACCACCATCCGCATCAGCCTGCCGCTACCACCGCCGCCCGATATCGAATCATGACCTCATCCGCTCCACGCATCCTGGTGATCGATGACGAGGCGCAGATCCGCCGTTTCCTCGACATCGGCCTGCGCGCGGAGGGCTACGAGGTGCTGCTGGCGGCGAACGCGAAAGAAGGACTGGCGCTGGCGGTGACGCAGTCGCCGGATCTGGTCATTCTCGATATCGGTTTGCCCGACATGGAAGGTCACGACGTGCTGGACGAACTGCGCCAGTGGAGCCAGGTCCCGGTGCTGATGCTGTCCGTGCGCGATGCCGAGAGCGAGAAGGTGCGCGCGCTCGATCACGGCGCCAACGACTACATGACCAAGCCGTTCGGCATCCAGGAGTTGATGGCGCGGCTGCGCGCGCTGTTGCGCAATCGACCGGGCGAACCGGAGGTCCTGCCCCATTACGACGACGGCCGGCTCAGCATCGACCTGGCCCGTCGCGAAGTCAGCCTGGACGGCGCGTCACTGGCGCTGACACGCAAGGAGTTCGCGGTGCTGGCGATGCTGGTGCGGCATGCCGGCCGGGTAGTCACCCAGCAACAGCTTTTGCGCGAGGTGTGGGGTCCGACCCACGTCAGCGACAGTCAGTATTTGCGCATCGTGATCGGCAAACTGCGCCAGAAGCTGGGCGACGATCCGACCAATCCACGCTGGCTGAAGACCGAGCCCGGTGTCGGCCATCGCTTCATCGTGGCCTGAGCCAGGCTCGTACAGGCTGTCGAAAGCGCCGAAAACCCTTGCAGCGCCCGCCGGCCGGCGCAGGCAGCCCTGGTCGGACCGGGCCGACACTCGCTCAGGATCTCGGCGTCTGGACTCGGCTGGCGTCGAGGTTATGATAGCCAGCCTGTTTCATCACTTCGGCCGTAACTACTCCTGACGTACGGCCGACCCAACGCGAGGACATCCCATGGCACGCGGCATCAACAAAGTCATCCTGGTCGGCAATCTCGGCAGTGATCCGGAACTGCGCAGCACCGGCGGCGGCCTATCCATTTGTACCTTCAGTCTGGCCACCAGCGAGTCGTGGACCGACAAGCAGTCCGGCGAGAAGCAGGAACGCACCGAGTGGCATCGGATCAAGATTTTTGGTCGGCTCGGCGAGATCGCCAATGAATACCTGAAGAAAGGCCGGCAGGTCTACATCGAAGGCTCGATCCGTTCCGACAAGTACACCGGCAAGGATGGCGTTGAAAAATATTTTACCGACATCATCGCGAGCGAGATGCAGATGCTAGGCAGCAACGAGGGCGGTGGTGGTGGCGGTCAGCGCGAGCGTCCGCAGGGCGGCGGTGGCCAGCGTCCGGCTGGCGGCAACTACGGCGGTGGTTCGCGCGGCGGCGACGATCGCGACAGTCAGCGTTCGGCGCCGGCACCGGCCGACAGCGGCTTTGCGGATGACGAGATTCCGTTTTAACGGCGCCACCGTAGAGCTGTTGCATCTTGACCAAAAGCCCGCGTTTTCGCGGGCTTTTGTTGTGAGCGTTGTGTGCCTCACACGTATGGTTTCGTGGCGTGGGGCCGGTATTTCGATGATCGCGCGTCTTTGTGATGCCGCACCGAACGGCAGACTCGATCGCGCGAACGCGTGGCCGAGAAGGAGGCCGGGGATGTCATGGTTCACAGGTAACTGAGCCACCACGCCGTCCGGCGCCGTTTCACCCCGGCATACCAGCGGCAGAGCGGATACATGATCACGACGACGAGTGCCCAGAGCAGGTAGATCACGGGCAGGCCGACCGGCCATCCCGGCGGCGCCGTGAACGGAAACCGGCTGAGGTCGGGCGACTCGAACATGCCGCTTGCATCGCCGAAGCGCAGGTAACAGGCGACGACGGCGAGCAGGTGGATCAGGTAGAAGTGCAGGACATAGAAGAACAGCGGCACCTTGCCGATGATCCATGCGGGGCGCAGCCAGCGCGGAACGCCGTGCTCGAAAGCGCGCAGCAGGAGCAGCGCGGGCCCCAGCGTCATCAGCAAAAACAACAGCGAAGGTGGGTACTTGTTGGTGTTGAGGAACGACAGCACGGTCCACAGCGGCGACTGTTGCGTCGACCACGCCACCGGATCGCCGTACACATTCCAGAAGCGCAGAACCAGGAAGCCGATGTTGAGGCCGATGCCAAGCCACCACAGCAGGGTCCGGCGGCGATCGGCGCTCCAGTCATAGGCCAGTCCAAGCACATAGCCCAGTGCCGTCACGCCGATCCATGGGATCAACGCATACGCCACCAGCACGACGTTGCGGCCGTTGTCGATGATGATTCCCGGCGCGTGCAGGATCGACCAGAGCGGGCCCAGGGCACCGAACGAACTCGCCTGAATGCCGTCCAGCAGGTTGTGGCCCGCCACCATGACGACCCCCGTGGCGACGATGGCCCAGGTGGGCAGCCAGAGCAGGCCGGCGAGCGCAATCATGGCCCAGCCCAGCCCCCACAACACGGTGAGTATCGTCGTCTGGTAATCAAGGTTGAACTGCAGGGCGAAGCGCATGACGACCACTTCGAGAAAGATCAGCCACGCGCCACGGGTGAGCAGGTAGCGCGACAGTTCGCGCTTCGACATGCGACGACGCGTCAGGCAGGCGCTGGTGCCGGTAAGCAGGAAGAACACCGGCGCGCAAACGTGGGTGATCCAGCGGGTGAAGAAAAGCGGCGCCGTCGTGGTGGCCAGGTCGGTCGGGCTGACGCCGAGTGCGCCGAAAAAATCGTGCACATGATCCAGCGCCATGATGACGATGATGATGCCGCGGAGCAGGTCGATCGACTCGATACGGCGTCGGTGGGGAGTGCTGGTTGCCACCGTCACGCTGAAGTCCGGAACGCATGCCGCTGCGTCGTCATGATTCATGCCCAGTCGCTCCTGCCCGAGTCGGGGTGTGTGAAAAACGCCATGCATGGAGGGCAGGAACAGGTTTTCCACGAGTTCCCGATTCGGTCACGATCTGAGAGTAAGTGCGCAAACGAAACTCTTGCATAGCCACTTCGCCACGACTGGATATGACCACTGGCGAGTTGATCTGCCTGAAGTATCAGCTGGAAAGGACCGTTCTGGCGATGGCGTTGAGTTGCGGTCGCCGCGAGCAGTCGGTGACGCGCTACCGTCGAATGCGCGGTGGGACGTCAGGTCACCCCACGCGCGGCCGAGCGCATGCCCGATGGATATCAGCGCGCGCTTTTCTGTTTGCGGCGCAGCGCCGCTACCGCCGATGCGGCATTCACCTGCAGCGTGCCGTCGGACACCTTGCTGCTTTGGAGCAGCAGATCGTGCACCGTGCGCGCATCCAGTCCGGGTGCCAGCGACAACAGCAGCGCAGCGATGCCGCTCACATGGGCGGCCGCCATGGACGAGCCGGACGTGAAGTCGTAGCCGCCGCCGGGCTGGGTGGTCAGGATGTCGTTTCCCGGGGCGCTCAGGATGCCGGGTGCCGCCGTCGAGACGTCACCCGTGCGGACGACAATGACGCCTGCCGCACTGTCGGGGAATCCGTCGACGTTTCCGTCCGGCGGCAGCGCCGCGATCACGATGCGGCCCTGCCGCAGCAGGTGGGCAAGCAGCTTGTTGAGTAGCGGATCGGCCGGGCCGCCCAGGCTCAGATTGACGATGCGGGCATCTTTGTCGATGACTGCGGCCAGCGCTTTGGCGAGTGTGAAGGTGTTGCAGCGCGCACCCGTGTTTGACGCCGGCGGATACCAGCACGCCTTGTAGACGCTGAGCATGGCCTTGGGTGCGATGCCCACAATGCCCCGGTGATCGTTGCCGTCGGCCGCGATGACGCCGGCGACTTCGGTGCCGTGGCGATCGTGGTTGAACGCCGAGGCATCGCCATCCACCACGTTGTGCGCATCGCGAATGCGCCCCTGCAGGTCCGGATGCGTCCTGTCGACGCCGGTGTCGACGATCGCGATATGAACTCCCTCGCCTTGGCTGAGGTCGTGCGCGAGGGCGGCATCGGTTTCCACAAAGCCGCGCTGGAGATCGACGTAGGGATCGTTGTATGGGTGCGCGTCCTGGCTTCGCTTCGCGTAGACGGAATAGTCCTGCAGCGGCTGGGCCAGTTCCACCCGATCGTCGTTGGCGAGCGCCTTGAGCAGGCTGTCGCGGGTCATCCCGGGCGGTGGCGCCAGCACGATGCAGTACAGGTCAAGCGCCTTGATCGGCCAGCCGGTCACCTCGTGCCATCCGTAGCGTTGCTTCAGCGCAGCCAGCATCGAGTTCGCACGCTCGCCAGCGCCGTAATTTCCTGACGGCGTGTAACCCAGCAAGCTGGAGCCGGCATGCGTGCCGGGCGGATCGAGCGGGTTGGCGACAGCCAGCACGATGTCGCGCTGGCTGTCCATCGAGGACGCGTTGGTGACCGCGGTGTGGCCCGTGCCTGCCGGATCGTCCGCTGACAGCATGGGGCGCGAACGCACGCATGCACTCAAGGCCAGCGCGGCGGCGACCAGCACGAGAACGCCGTGTTTCATGGCGAGGCGGCGACAGGCTCCGCCAGGCGGATGCCTCGCGTGGCGCGCAACTGCTGCAAGGCATGTTGCTCGGTGGCGGTGGAATCCTCCGACACCACGGTGTAGGCACCCACTTTATTGGGGCCACCGATCACCTGCAGGCGGAGGGTGTGCAGCAACGCGTTCCAGTCGGCCAATTTCATGCTTGCGTCAGGTACCACATGAATCGCGCCGGGGGCCGTGGGCAAGGGCTGCTGACTGAGCGTCCGATACAGCGGCATGCCGCCCTCCGACCACAACTTCACGCCCAGGGTACCGATACCGAAAGCCTGGATCAGCACCAGCGCGACCAGGGTGCGGGTCAACCAGTTTCCCGCGCGCCAGCGCAGCGGCACTTCCTCGGGAACCGGCGCATCGAGACGACCCAGCAAGCGCTTCAATCCCACATTCGCGTCGATGGGAATATCCGAGGGCAACGACACGGCAAGCCGCAAACGATTCTGTTGCGCAAGCTCGGCGCGGCACGACTCGCACTGCGCCACGTGACCTTTCAGCCATTTGGCTTGCTCGGGCGAGGCGCTGTTCTGCAGTACCCAGGGCATCGCTTCCCAGGCACGCGCACAGTCCCTGCCGGAATCGCCGTATTCGCCGGAACCTGTCGGGAACGTCATGGCGCGTTCTCCTCGCGCATGGGTGAGTCTCCCGCCAGGGACGGAAGCACGTTGCGCAGCTTGACCCGCGCATGGAACAGGCGCGCCTTCACCGTGCCCACCGGGCACTGCATGATGGCGGCAACATCCTCCAGACCATGACCCACTCCATAAACCAGTTCGATAACGAGGCGTTGATCCGCCGACAGCCGGTCGAGTCCCTTGCCCAGCCAGTCGCGCAGTTCGCGATCCTCGCCCGGATCATGCGCGGGGATGCGCTCTTCCGGCAGGGTGTCGTCCGCGACCGGCTCGTCGCCATGCTGTCTCAACGCCTTCAGCCCACAGCGATAGGCAATGCCCATCAGCCACGTCGAAACACGTGAATCTCCGTGAAAATTGCCCGCTTTCTGCCAGGCGATCCAGAAGCAGTCATTGATGACTTCCTCGATGACATCGCTGCGCCGGGTCAACCGTGAAAGGAAGCGGCCCAACCTGCCGTGGTAACTGCGGTACAGCACCGCCAGCGCCGCGCGGTCACCCGCCGACATGCGCTGGAGCAGCATGCGATCGGTGGCGTCAGTGTCGATGTCGGTATCGTTCATGGACGCGGCCTGCGGTGGGCTCGCCAGGTAAGTGCTGCATCCGTGCGGAAAGGTTGCCTCGGCTTCAAAAGGACCGCGAAATCGTGGCGACCCAGCGCGCCGCGCCCGGATCGCCGTCGTACCGGTGGGTCTCCAGGTCTGTCGCGATACGGTCCAGTTCCACCCGCCAGGGGCCATGGCTCCACGTTACGCCGAGGTGGCCATAGCGGTAGGTAACCGCGTCGCTGTTGTAGTTGTAGCCGTAGGGACGCGCGTCGTAGCTGTAGTAATGGTGGGGCGCCACCAGGGCTTGCGTGACACCTGCCCCGGCGGAAAAGGAAAGATGTCGCGTCAGCGGCCAGTGAAAGTCGACATCGGCGGCAGGGTGTATCCGGTGGTTGCTGGCACCAATGCCGCGGATTGCCGCCAGGCCAAACGTCCAGACGTCCCGGTAGATCCAGTTGACGCCCGCTTCGGCTCGATCATAGGTCCTTGCATGGGCCATGCCGGAGTATCTGCCGTAGAGCAGGCTCCCCTGCACCTGCCACTCGCCGGAAAGCCTCTTCGAACGTGACACCTGCGCCAGGGTATCGGCGGAATGTCCCGGCGAACGCAGTTCGGCACCTGCCGACACGCCCAGCGACCAGCCGGTCGGCGAGGTCCAGGACACCGCGCCCTGCAGAGTGGGCGTGGCAGGGGTGATCGCCAGGCCGCGGTCAACCAGTTGGGAGGCCAGTGCCACTACCGCATGCACGTTCGTCGACTGGGCACGCAGGGGTGCCGGAAGACCTGCGGCCAGCGCCACCGCAGCAACGCCACAGCCGGCCCGCACGAGCGAGACACTCCAGACGCCGGCGCCAGCGCAGCGGAGTCGGTCACGGCACAAGGCTTTCGCGCAAAGCGGACGACGTTCGGCCATGGGACTACCTGTTCGGACCTACGAAAGCAGGGCGGCGGGCTGTCAAAGCGGAGGATCCCCCATGCACGGTACACATGGCACCATCCTGCAATATCACGTCATCATGGGAATGACCAGCTGTCACTGCCGTCTGCGACGGTGCGGCCCACGAAAGGCATTCCGGCCGCGCCACCGATCCGGGTGGGAAGGGCGGCGCTATCAGCGGATGGTGTCCAGATAGGAAATGAGATCATCCAGCTGCCTGGCGTCGTCAAGGCCTTCGTATTTCATGCGGGTGCCGGGATTGGCCTGTCTTGCCGGCTGTGACAGGTAACTGTGCAGTTTTTCCTGCGTCCAGACCCAGTGCGCCTGGCGCAAGGCATCTGAATATTTGTAGTCAGGCAAGGTGCCCGCCGAACGCCCCACGATGGCAAACAGGCTGGGGCCTTTCTTGTTGCGTCCCTGCCGGATGCTGTGGCACTCGGCACATTCGGACTTGAACACGTCCGACCCGGCAGAGGGATCCGCGGCCCGGGCCGGCGCGGCCAGCATCGAGCCGAACAAAAGCCCGCTCGCCGCCACGCCGCACAGTAGTTGCCGCAAAGTTGATCTGGTCACGCGTTGACTCCGGCGCACGTGCTCAGAACGCCAGGCTCGCGGAAAGCGAGAACGCATCCAGGTCGCTGGCATTGGTTACCGGTGCCCCCGCTGGAGCGCCGAAGATATTGGTGCTGACGCCATTGAACCGGGTGATGCGAAACCACGTGGCTGCGAGCTTGAGGTTGGCCAGCGAGGTAAACGAATCGTCCTTGCCCAGCGGCACCCAGAACACGCTGATGAGATTGCTGGTGGTCGCGGGATCGCCGTGCAGCGGATAGCGGGCCGCATCGCGCGAGCCCGTGCTCAGCAGGTGGGAAACGGTGATGCCATAGCTTTGCCGGAACGTATAGGTGGCGCTCATTGTCTGGTCGTGCACCGTGCCACGGGCTCGCGCGACCAGTCCTGCAACGACAGGACTCGCCGGCGTGCTGCCATAGCGCCGCTGTTCGAGGATATTCACGTAGCTGAGTTGCACGATGTGTTCCCGGTTGCCGAGGAACTGGTAAGTCAGGTCATAGCCCAGATCGGTGAGGTCGTCGCCGGGTCCGCTGCGGGGGAGCTTGCGTGTGGTCCGCAACGCCACCACGCCGGCCGAGAAGAACTGGCGCTTGAGATCCTTCATGTAGGCGAAGCGCAAATAGCCGGTGTCGCTGAGCTTGCCCGGATCACCGGCGATGGAATAACCCAGGCGATCCTGTTCGGTCGTCGGCAGCGAGTTGTAGGTGCCGACTTCGCCAAACCAGTCGGAGTCGTACAGGCCGTAGACGGTGGCGCCGATGACGCGATTGGCCGGCGCATTGGGGCTGGAGAGGTTGAGCAGGCTGCCGGTGACACCGGGCGGGCCGAGCATGGAAGCGGCCGGCAAGGCGGCGACCGGATCCTGGAATCCGGGGCTGTTGTTGACACTCACACCGATCGTCAGATCCCGGCTGGCGAGCTTGAGCTGTTTGGCGACAAAGCGCAGATCGATGTTGCTCAGCCGGGTGTTGTATTTGCCGTGCCCGATGTTGTCGGTCTCGACCTTGACGTAGCCACCCAGCTGATCGGTGAGGCGTCCGGCCAGGTAGAGATCCGCTTCGGTAAGCCTCGTCGTGCTCTGGCCGCGGGCCGGAAGGGTGCGTGCTTCGATGAGCTGTGCGGCTACCGGCAGCTTGAAGCCGTTGCCGTCCGTGTCGGTGTAACCGTTGAGTTTGAAGCGCATGCCGTAAGGCGTCAGCGCCGGCCCGCCGGCTCCGCCGCCATAGGCGCCGGAGTGGCAATCCGCACAGACGGAGCCGGTCTGCCGGGCAAACGCCGGAATCGCATGGGCGCAGTTGCTGGCAAACAGCAGCAGTGCCGCAAGGCCGCACCACAGGTGCAAGTGTCGGGACCGGCGCGGCGCAGGTCGGTTCGGCAAAGACAGCATGGAGTCTCCTGGGGTCTTGACGGGGCGGGGCAGGAAATGAAGGGCGGCACGCCCTTCAGTGACGGCGTCTCGGCAACATCATCCGCAGCACGCCGTCGCGTACGACGAAGTGGTGCCACAAGGCGGCAGCGACATGCAGCGACACCAGCCCAAGCAACAACCAGGCGGCATCCTGGTGCCATACCAGCAACCGGTCCGCGAGGTCTTCATCCGCGCCGACAAGGGCGGGCAGGCTGGCGCCAAGGAAGTGAACCGGCTTGCCTTCGGCGTTACTGAGGGACCAGCCGAGCAAGGGCAGGACGAGCATCGAGGCGTACAAGGCGGCATGGGTCAGCCCTGCCAGGCGGCGGATCAACCAGGATGACGAGCTGGCGGAAAGCAACTTGCCCCGTCGACGCCGAACAGCCACGCGAACGACGAGGAGAATGAGCACCAGCAATCCGAAATGGCGATGCCCCTCCAGCAGCCACAATCGCATCGCGCGTCCGCCGACCTGGTCCCGCGTCAGGATCAACGCCGCCGCCAGCGCCAGGCAAAGCACGCTGAGCCAGTGCAGCAGAACCTCCTTCCTGCGCCGTATCGCGATGGCTATTCCGGCGGGCTGACCGGCCGGTTTGGGCGAATGGCCATCTATCGCAGACAACCGTGCCACCACCGTTTCTGGTGGAGCGCTTTTCTCCACTTCCCTGTTTGAGATGTCTGCGCGCGCCGCCGTCATCGGTCGATTCCCATGCATGCCGGTGACCTGCTTCACGCCTGAGCGAGCGTGATGAGCAGGCTGAAAGAAACCTGTTTGGCATGAGTGCCCCGTGGGCCGTGAAAGGTTGCCCGCATGCCGCATACCACCGTCCAGGTCGGCGCGCTGGCGGTCGCCGATGTCGACACAACCTTTCGCCAGCCAGCGGGCACTCAGCCATGTAGGTCGTCCTTCCGCTGCCTGGCCTGAACATGGAAATCGAACGAATTCGGTTGCACCAGCACGGCGACAATCGCGGCATGCTCATTGCCCTGGAGCAGGAACGGGACGTGCCCTTCAAGATCCGACGGGTGTACTACCTGTTCGCCACGCAGTGCGGCGTGCATCGTGGCCGGCACGCGCACCGTCATCTCAATCAACTGGCGGTGGCGGTGCGTGGCTCCGTCACCTTCCTGCTCGACGACGGCAGTGGCGCGGCGGAGGTCGTGCTGGACGATCCCTTGCACGGCCTGCTGCTCGGCAGCATGGTGTGGCGTGAGCTGTACGACTTCAGCGATGACTGCGTGCTGATGGTCCTGGCCGATCAGCTGTACGACCCCGCCGACTACATCACCGACTACGCCGATTTCCTGCGCGAGGTCAGTGGCGTCATGCAGCTGGAGGACATCGCAGCATGTCAAAGCCGCTAGTCCTGATCGGGGCGGGCGAGTTCGCGCAGATCGCCTGCGAATACTTCGAACACGACAGCGACCGTGACGTGGTCGCTTTCAGCGTCGAACGCGACTACCTCGACCAGGCAACGCTGGCGGGCCGTCCCGTGGTGGCCTACGAGACGCTGGAGGCGCAGTACCCGCCGGCGGACGTCGACGTGTTTGTCGCTATCCCGGCCAGCCAGCTCAATCGCCTGCGCACGCGCCTGTACCTGGATGCGAAGCGCCGGGGCTACCGCTTCGCCACCTACGTCAGCACGCATGCCTTCGTCTGGCGCAACGCCGAACTGGGCGAGAACTGCTTCATCTTCGAAGGCAACGTGATCCAGCCATTCGTGCGCATCGGCAACAATTGCGTGCTGTGGAGCGGCAACCACGTGGGGCATCGCACGGCGCTGCACGACAACGTGTTCGTCGCCTCGCACGCGGTTATTTCAGGCTACTGCGAGATCGGCGAAAACACCTTCATCGGGGTGAACGCCAGCTTCAACGACCACGTGAAAGTCGCGCCCGACAATGTGATCGGCGCCGGCGCGCTGGTCACGCGCGACACCGAGCCGGCGCGCGTCTACGTCGGCTCGCCGGCCCGCGCCTTGCCCAACCGGTCCAGCTTCGACGTGAGGCTTTGAGGAGCGCATGTCCGCATGGATCAAGAAAGGCCTGGTGTTCGAAACCGCGCGGCATGGCGTGGGCGGCTGGATGCAGCATTCGGCGCTCACGCCGACTCCGTACCGGCTCGACGATGAGCTGATCCGCGTCTACGCGGGCTTCCGCGATGCCGACGGCGTCAGCCGGATCGGCTACGTCGACGTGCGCGCCGACGATCCGTCCGTCATCGTGCAGGTCAGCGCCGAACCGGTGCTCGACATCGGCCGCGGCGGCTGTTTCGACGACAACGGTGTGATCCTGGGCGATGTCGTCGACGCGCCGGGCGGCCTGCACATGTTCTATGTCGGCTTCCAGCGCGTGGCCCGAGCCAAGTTCCTGGCCTTCACCGGCCTGGCCATTTCCACCGATGGCGGCAACCGCTTTCAGCGCACCCGGGAAACCCCCATCCTCGATCGCGCGCCCGGCCGCAGCACCATCGGCGCGGTGCATTCGGTGATGCATGACAACGGCCGCTGGCGTCTGTGGTACGCGGTGGGCGATGACTGGGAAAGCATCGGCGGCCAGCCGTTTCCGCGCTACCACATCCGCCATGTGGAGACCGACGATCTGAGCGCCCTGCCGCGGCTTGACCAGGTCTGCCTGCGGCCGCGCGGCAGCGAGTACCGGATCGGCCGGCCGCGCGTCTACCGACTCGGTGGCAAGTACGTCATGTACTTCACGCGCGGCAATATCACCGGCGAATACTTCCCCGGCATGGCCTGCAGCGATGACGGCATCGCCTGGGAACGCTGCGACGAAACACTGGGCCTGACCCTCTCCGCCAGCGGCTGGGATTCGCGGGTGATCTGCTATCCCGCGCTGATCCGCCAGCGCGACAAGCTGCTGATGTTCTACAACGGCAACGACATGGGCGTGGATGGATTCGGCGTGGCCGAGGTTGGCGGCGCCCGCTTCGACGGTGACGCCGATGTTCACGCTTAGGCCCTACACGCCGGCCGATGCGGACGCCTGGGATGCGCTGGTCGAGCGCTCCCGCAACGGCAACCTGCTGCATCGGCGCGGCTACATGGACTACCACGCCGACCGCTTCGTCGACGGCTCGCTGCTGGTCGAGCGCAACGGCGAGGTCGCGGCGGTGTTCCCGGCGAATATCCAGGGTGAGCTGGTAAGCAGTCACGCCGGCCTTACCTATGCCGGGCTCATAACCGGCCATGCCTTGCGCGCCGAATCCACGCTGGCGGTGTTCGAGCAGATCGGCCAGCACTATCGTGCGCTCGGCGTGAAACGCCTCGTCTACAAGGCGGTGCCGCATGTGTTTCATGCCTACCCCGCCGAAGAGGATCTGTATGCCCTGCACCGGCTGGGCGCGCAGCTGAAGCGCCGCGATCTCTCCTCGGTGATTCCGCTGCAGGAAACGATGGGCTTCACGCAAGGGCGCCGGCACGCCGTCAGCAAGGCCGGCAAGGCGGGCGTCCGATGCCAGGCCGGTGGGGATCTCGCGGAGTTCCACGGCCTGCTTGCCGCCGCCCTGCACAAACACGCTGTGGCGCCGACCCACAGCCTGCAGGAATTGCGCCTGCTGCAGGCGCGCTTCCCGCAGCAGATCGTGCTGCATGAGGCGCGTCGCGAAGGCGCGTTGCTGGCAGGTGTGCTTGTCTACGATTTCGGCCGGGTGGCACACACCCAGTACATGGCCGTATCGGAGGAAGGGCGGCGCCTGGACGCGCTCAGTGTCCTGCTGGCGGAACTGATCGGTGGCATCTACGCGAGCCGGCGCTACTTCAGCTTCGGCATTTCGACCGAGCAGGAAGGCCGGGTGCTCAACCACGGCCTGGTCGCGCAGAAGGAATATTTCGGCGCGCGCGCAGTCGTGCACGATGTCTACGAGTGGCCGCTCTGATGGAAGTGACTGTTGAGAATGAGCTGATGGACGTGCCGTTCCTCGATGCCCGCGAAATCAACGCGCGCCATGCCGACGAGTTGAAGGCGGCGGCCGCGCGGGTGATCGATTCGGGACGGTATGTGCTGGGCGAGGAACTGGTGGCGTTCGAGAACGAATTCGCCGCCTATTGCGGCGTGCGCCACGCGGTGGGCACCGGCAATGGGCTGGATGCGCTGTCGCTGATCCTGCGTGGCTACAAGGAGCTCGGCGCCATCGCCGAGGGCGACGAGGTCATCGTGCCCGGCAATACCTTCATCGCCAGCTTTCTGGCGATCACCGAAAACCGGCTGGTGCCGGTGCCGGTGGAACCCGACGCGGCAAGTTTCAACATCGATCCGGCATGCGTGGAAGCGGCCATCGGGCCGCGCACGCGCGCGATCATGGCCGTCCATCTGTATGGCCAGCTGGCGAACATGCCGGCGCTGGCCACGCTGGCCCGGCGCCACCAGCTGCTGCTGATCGAGGACGCGGCGCAGGCGCATGGGGCGAGCAGCGAGGGACGCAGGGCCGGCGCATTCGGGCACGCCGCGGCCTTCAGTTTTTTCCCCGCCAAGAACCTCGGCGCGCTCGGCGACGGCGGCGCGGTGGTCACCGATGACCCGATCCTGGCGCAGCGTGTCGCGGCCCTGCGCAATTACGGCTCCGACGTGAAGTATCACCATTTGTTCCAGGGCCTCAACTCGCGGCTGGATGAAATGCAGGCTGCGATGTTGCGGGTGAAACTGCCGTGGCTCGGCGCGGACGTCGCATGGCGCCGCCGGGTGGCGCGCCGCTACCGCGAGGGCATCTGTCACTCGCAGATCCGCTTGCCAGTGGTGACGCAGGAAGAGCAGCACGCCTGGCATCTGTTCGTGGTGCGCTGTCCGCGCCGGGATGAGCTGCAGCGTCATCTGCTGGCGCACGGCATCCACAGCCAGGTGCACTACCCGGTGCCGCCACACCGGCAGCCAGCCTATGTTTCCCTGAGCGGCGTCGACCTGCCATTGACGGAGCGCCTGCACGATGAAGTGCTGAGCCTGCCGATCGGGCCGACCTTGGGCGAGGATGCGGTGGAGCGGGTCATCGCGGCCTGCAATGCGTTCGAGTGTCCGGCATGAACATCGTGCGTGCCGGTTTTTATACCTCCATCGCCACCGCGGCGCGGTTGCTGGCGGGTCTGGTCGTGCTCAAGCTGGTGGCGTGGTTTGCCGGGCCCGAGGGCGTGGGCAAGCTCGGCCAGTTCATGGGTCTGATGTCGCTGCTGGCGGTGCTGGCCGGCGGCGGCATCAGCGCCGCCATCGTGAAGTATGTCGCCGAATACCGCGACGATGCGCAGAAGCTGTCGCGCCTGCTCGGCGCGGCGCTGTGGTACGCGTTTTGCGCATCCTGCCTGATGGGCTGCGCTGCGTTCCTGTTCAGTCGGCAGCTTGCCATCGCGCTGCTGGGCGATCCCGGCTACGCCAACCTGATTCGCGTGCTCGCTGTCGCCCAGCTGGGCATTGCGCTGCTCAACTATGTGCTGGCGGTGATCAACGGCTTCATGGACGTGCGCCGGCTTGCTTTCATCCAGGTGATCGGATCGTTCTTCGGCATCGTGCTGGTGATCTGGCTGTCGCGCTGGCTGCATCTGTACGGCGCGCTGCTGGCGCTGGTGCTGGGCCAACTGCTGTGGCTGGTGGTCGGCTTGCCGGCGTGGTGGCGCAGCCCGTATTTCCGCCGCAGCATGCTGCGCATGCAGTTCGACCGCGAGATGACCCGGCGGCTCGCGGCCTTCTCGGTGATGACGCTCAGCTCCGCCTTGCTGCCGCCCCTGATCAACATCGCGGTGCGCGACCACCTGGCGCTGCGCTTCGGCTGGCAGCAGGTCGGTTACTGGCAGGCGGTGAGCAAGGTGTCGGATGCGTATCTGCTGTTCCTCACCACCGCGATCAACATCTACTACCTGCCCAAGCTGGCCGCGACCCACGATCGCGCCGCGCTGGCGTTCGAGCTGCGCAAGGCGTTCCGCTACCTGTTGCCTGCCGTCGTCGCGCTGGCGGCCATGGTTTACGTCTTGAGGGGTTGGGTGACGCGCGTGCTGTTCAGCGCGGACTTCGCGTCCGCCAACGTCTTGTACGGCCCGCAGCTGGTCGGCGACGTGATCAAGATCGCCGCCTTCATCCTGTCCTACCTGATGCTGGCCAAGGCGATGACGCGGTTGTTCGTGATCTCCGAATGCGTATTTGCGCTCAGCTATCTGGCCCTGGTCTACGCGTTTACCGCGCACTTCGGCCTGGTCGGCGCGATGTACGCGTTCGCGCTCAACTATCTGCTGTATCTCGCCTTCAATGTGCTGGTCGCGCGACGCTATCTGGGGGCGCTGTGATGACGGCAGGCGCGATGACGGCCGGCGACGCATCGATGGACGCGGCGGCGACGCCGCTGGTTTCCGTGCTCATCCCCGCGTTCAACCATGAGCGCTTCGTGGAGCGTTGCCTGGACAGCGTGCTGGAAGATCCGTATCCGGCCAAGGAGCTGGTCATCATCGATGACGGCTCGACCGACCGCACTGGCGAGGTGATCGACGAATGGGTCGCGCGCCATCGTGGCCGGCTGCCCATCCAGTACGTGCGCCGGGAGAACAAGGGCATCGCGGCGACCTTGAACGAACTGGCGGTGCGTGCGCACGGGCAGTTGCTGCGCCCGGGCGCCAGCGACGACTATCTGTTGCCCGGTGGCCTGGAGGCGCAGGTCCGCTATCTGCAGGCGCATCCGGGCAAGCGCGCGGTGATTGGTGATTCCATCGTGGTCGATGCGGACGGCAACAAGCTCCACGACAGCGGCATGTGCGATCTGCACGGTGCCGACAAACGCCTCTATCGATCCGATGACGGCATCCGTCGCGCCATCATCCGGCATTGGGCCGTCGGCGGGCCGGTGGCCCTGATCAGGAAGGATGCGCTCGACACCATCACCCGCTGGAGCGAAGGCCTGCGCATCGATGACTGGGATCTTTTTCTCGGCCTGGCGGCGCACAACGCGCTGGGCTTCATCGACGTCCGTGTCTGTGCGTATCGCATCCATGGCAGCAACCTCAGCAAGACGCGGCACACCGCCACCCGCATCATCCATCTGGTCGAGTCGGAGATTGTCGCGACGCGCAAGGTGGACCTGTTCGAGGAGCCGTACCGCACCTTGCTCCGGGCGCAGGCGCACTACATCGGCGCCAAGGTTTCGTTTCTGGAGCGGCGGCTGTGGCCGCTGCTGCTGCACCTGGGGGCCTACCTGGCGCTGGTGACGGTGGCGAAGGTCAGGTTTCCGTCCGCGCCCTCGCGCGTGGAGCAAGCATGAAGCGTCTATTGCGCCTGCCCTCGACCTGGCTTGGCCTGCCGATCGTGCTGGCCTGTGCGTTCACCTTGCTCACCTACGAGCTGCCGGCGGGCTACCTGGAGGGCATCCTCCTGCTGACCGTGATCGGGGCGGGGATCGTGCTGTTCGACGTGTTTGCGGGGATCAGGCTGCCGGAGTTCGCGCAGTTCCGTGCGCGGCGTTATGTCGGCCGCCGCGAATCGTTTGTCGCGCTGGTGTTTGCCGGCGTGGTGGTGCTGGCCTGCCTGCTCGATCTCACGCTGTTTCCGATTCCGCTGTTCGACAATCCGTCGGCCTACGCCAACATGGAGGGTGGCCGCGAACATGTGCGGCACATTTCCGACATGTGCTGGGTGCTGCCGCCGATCGGACTGCTGTGCACCCGCAGCAAGTGGCTACGCAACACGCTGATCGCCATCGGCTGCATCTTTCCGCTGCTGGTGATCGACCGCAACCGGCTGTTCGCCACCGTGTTCTCGTTCGCCCTGGTCATCGTGTTGCGCCGGGACGAGGCCAGGCCGTGGCCATGGAAGACCATCAGCTTGCTGGCGCTGGCGGGCATCAGTGCATTTTCGCTGCTCGGCATGCTGCGCTCGGGGCCGCTGGATTCGATCACGCTGCCGTTCAGCGGCATGTATCGCGCCGCTCCGCAGGGCATCAAATGGCTGCTGCTGTACATCACCGCCGGCCCCTACAACTTCGCCGCGATGCTGGCCAAGCACTATTCCAACAGCAGCTTCCTGATCAACCAGCTGGTGCCGCTGAGTGGATCGGTCGCCACCGCTGGCACGGATATTCCGCTGGACGCGCCGACCATCAACGTGGGCACGGAATTCTTCCCGTTCCTGCTGGCGTGGGGCGCGTTCGGCGCGATCCTCTCGATCCTCGCGCTGTACGCCATTTTGCTGTGGAGCGTGCGGCGTCTGCGCCCGACGATCCCGCTGTTCCACCTGCTGATCTTCCTGCGCGTTTCCTACGTCTGCGTGATGTCGCCGTTCGCGCCGCAAGCCTACACGTGGACGAACGTCGGCTTCATCGGCATTTGTCTGGTCATGCAGCTGTTCGCCGCATGGCTGCCGAATCGAAGGTCGGCCACACCGCCGCGCGATGCGCCTACGGCCACCGTGCACGTCCTCTCTTCGCCCTCCCGCCAGTGAGTCCAGGATCATGGAACAAGATGAAGTCTATTTGATCGACCTCTGGCGGATCTTCGTCCGCGAGTGGCGCTGGTTCATCGCGTGGCTGGTGCTGGCCGTGGCCGGCGCGCTCGCCTTCGCGCATTTCGCCACACGCGAATGGGAGGCGACCGCCTGGATACAGCTGGGCCAGGTCGGGCAGGTGCCGGCGGGGCAGGACTCGAAAACCGAACCGCTACAGCGCGTCATCGAACGCCTGAATCTGGTGCCGTTCAAAAACGAGATACTGAAGAGTGCCGGCTTTGCCGACGATTCGCCCGAGGCCGCGCTGTACCGCAAGAGCCTGAAACTGGAGCCGCTGCCCTACGCGGGCCCGTTGATCCGGATAACCTTGCGGGCGAACTCGCCCGAGCTGGCCAGCCGGCTCGCCATGGCGACGGTCAACCGCTTGCGCGAGGTGCAGCAACCGCTCGAAGCGTTGCCGCTGAAGTCGGCGCGCGCGCACCTTGCGCAGGTCGACGCCGATCTGCAGGGCGCCCTGGCCGAACGCGATCGCATGCAACAGGCCGCCGCGTCCGCGAACCAGGGCGAGAGCGCCAGCAAAAGCCCGACCAATACGTTGCTGGCAAACATGCTGCTCACCAGCAAGAACCAGGAGGTGCGTGGCCTGCAGCGCGAGCGCAGCGATCTGCTCGATCGCCTCAGCCCGACCTACACGTATGAAACATCGATGCCGTGGCCGATCTATGTGCCCCGTCAACGGGCGTTTCCCAACACGGTGCTGATCGTGGGCGTCGGCCTGCTGGCGGGCATCCTGCTGGGCGCGCTGGCGGCGATCACGAGGAACCTCGTGCGACGCCGGATGCAGGGGTAGGTGATTCAACCAAAGTGGCCGCCACCGGCACTCACCGACAGGATCCATGAAAGACGTCGCGATCCGCCATGGGTTCATCGCGCATGCAACGGAGATCGACATGAGTGCGCCACACACGTTTGAAACCGGGGAACGGGCGGCGCCCGTCGGCGACGCTGGCCGCCACCCTCGCAGTGCGCCGATGGACGAGGCGCAGCTGCTGGACACGCAGCGCGCGTTCGACAGTGTCGCCGCCGACTATGACGGCCCGCGCGGCAACAACGAGCTGATCCAGCGCATGCGGTTGAGCCTGTGGGATACCGTGCACAGCGAGTGCCCGATGGGATCGCGCCTGCTCGACCTGGGCTGCGGCACCGGCCTCGACGCGCTTGAATTCGCCCGCCGCGGCTTCCACGTCGTCGCCACCGACTGGTCGCCGCGGATGGTCGAGCGCACGCACGCCCGCGTCGCCGCCGCGGGCCTGCAATCGCGGGTGACCACCGCGCATCTGGGGGTGCAGCAGCTCGATCGGCTCGACGATGCGTTCGACGGCATCTATTCGAACTTCGGTCCGCTGAACTGCGCACCGGACCTGCACGCCGTGGCGGCCGAATGCGCGCGCCTGCTGCGACCCGGCGGCCGGCTGGTGTTCTCGGTGATCGGCCGGATCTGCCCGTGGGAGCTGGGGCACTACGCACTGCGCGGCCGCTTCCGGCGCGCCGGCGTGCGCGCCGCGCGCGGGGTCACGGCGGTGGGCATGAACCAGCACACGATCTGGACCCGTTACTACCTGCCGCGCGAGTTCTACCGTGCCTTCGCCGAACACTTTTCGCTGGCGGGCTATCGCGCGCTGAGCCTGTTCATGCCACCGCCGTACCTGCTGGATTACTACCGTCGCCGCCGTCGCTGGTGCGAGCGCCTGGGCCGGCTCGATGACCGCCTGGGCGCGCTGCCGCTGCTGCGCGACATGGGCGATCATTTCCTGATCGTGATGCAGCGGCGCTGAGTCCATGGACGCCTTCCCCGCCAGCACGGATTCCAGCTTGTGTCGCGCGGTCTCGATCACGCCCGCCGGTAGCTCGCGTGCACCGTTGGCGATCCGCGCCGGGCGGATTGGCGCGTCGCCAGTCGCGCGCGCGTATCGGGTCGACCTGCGCGACCACCTGGTCTTCCCTGGTCTGATCAATGCGCACGATCACCTGCAGGTCAACGCCATTCCGCCGCTGGAAACTACTGCGCCGTTCCCCAACAGCTATGCCTGGATCGCCGCCTTCCAGGCGCATTTCGGTCAACCCGGCGTCAGCGCCGCGCTGCAGCTGCCGAAGGCGTTGCGACTGCGTCACGGCGCGCTGAAAAACCTCTTGGCCGGCACCACCTGCGTGGCGCATCACGATCCCTGGCATCCGGCGCTGAACGCGGCGGATTTCCCGGTCGCGCTGCTGCGCGATTTCGGCTGGAGCTATGCGCCGGGCTGGCCCGGTTATGGGCCGCCGCTGCAGCTCAGCTTCGCCGCCACGCCCACCGCGTGGCCGTGGCTGATCCACCTCGCCGAGGGCACCGATGCGACCGCGCAGGCGGAGCTCGAACAACTGGACCGGCTCGGCTGCCTGGCGGCGAACAGCGTGCTGATCCATGGCGTGGGCCTGCGCGAGCCGGACATCGATCGGGTGATCGCCCGCGGCGCCGCCGTGGTCTGGTGTCCCGCCAGCAACCATGCGCTGCTTGGGCGCACGCTCGATCCGCGACGCCTGTGCGCGGCGGGCCGGCTGGCGCTAGGCAGCGACTCGCGGCTCAGCGGTGCGCGCGATCTGCTCGAGGAAATGCGCGGTGTCATCGCGCGCGGCGAACTCGGTGCCCGCGAGTTGCTGGGGCTGGCCACCACCCAGGCGGCGCGCATCCTGCGGCTGCCGGAACGCGGCAGCCTCGCGCCCGGCGTACCGGCGGATCTGGTGATCGTCGAGGACCGCGGCGGCGATCCGCTGCACAGCCTGGTCGGCCGCGAGCGCAGCGAACTTCGCGCCGTGGTGCGCGACGGCGTTCCGCGCATCGCCGATCCCGATTTTGCGCACTGGTTTGCGGCCGCTGGCGTGGATGCGGTGGCGGTGACGCTGGACGGCCGGCCGAAGCTGCTGGCGCGGGAGTTGGCCGAGCCGGCGCTACTCGCGCTCGAACCCGGACTCGAGCGGGTGGTTGTTCAAGACCAGCGCACGCACGCGCTTACCACCGAGGTCCACGGCTGATGTCGCGCCTGCAGCTGCTGCAACCCGTCGATGCCTATGCGCTGTGGGCAGCCAGTTATCCGGCGCATGCGCACAACCCGGTGATGCAGGCCGAGGAGCGCGCGATGCTCGGGCTGATGCCGGCGGGACTGCAGGGACAGGCGGTGCTCGATGCCGGCTGCGGCAGTGGACGCTACCTGCTGCATGCGCTGCGCCGCGGCGCGCGACGGCTGACCGGCGTGGACCTTTCCGCGCAGATGCTGGAACGCGCCGGCGCCGAGCTGCGCGGACACCGGCATGACGCGGCGATCGCGCTGGTGCAGGGCAGCGTGGCGGCGCTGCCGCTGCCGGATGCCTCGGCCGACCTGACGGTGTGCGGCCTGGTGGTCGGACATCTCGAGAATCTGGAACAGGCGCTGGTCGAGCTGCGCCGGGTGACCCGGCCGGGCGGCATGGTGTTGTGCAGCGACGTGCACCCGATCGGGCATGCACTCGGCTGGCTGCGCGATTTCAAATGCGGCGACCAGCACTACGCCGTGCGACATACGCCACACCTCTACAGCGACTGGCACGCCACCTGCGCAGCGCTCGGGCTGGTGATCGAGCGGGTGCTGGAACCGATGCTCGACCCGGCCGATATTCCCGCCGCTGCGCACTTCGACCGACAGGCGCTGGAGGTGCCCGTGGCGCTGGTGTTGCAGCTCAGGCGCGTGCCCTGAGTTCCCTTGTTTTTACAGGCCTTGCCCATGAACCATTCACCGCAAACGCTGCTGATCAACCCGACCATCACCTCGCGTCACAGTGCGCGCTTCCCGCTGGCCCTGCTGAACCTTGCGGCGGCGCTGGACCGCAGCGGCGGCAGCCGCATCATCGACGGCAACGTCGACCGCGACTTCGTCGACCAGACCTTGCGCGCGATGCGCCAGGGTGCCTTCGACGCCGTCGGCGTCAGCGTCATGGGTGGCCCCCAGGTGGCTCCCGCGATTGCTGTCTCCACGGCGATCCGCGAGCACTTTCCGGCGGTGCCGATCATCTGGGGCGGCTATTTTCCGACCCTGCATACGGATGCGGCGCTGGCCGCGCCATACGTCGATTACGCGATCCGCGGGCAGGGCGATGAAAGCCTGCCGGAACTGGTCGCCGCTCTGAGCGGTGCCGCGCAACCCGAGCTGGCGAAGATCGGCGGGCTGTCGTGGAAAAGCGGCGGCGTGGCGGTGCATAACCCGAATCGCCGATTCGCGCTAGGCGACAGCGAACTGGTGCTGCCCTACGACAAGCTCGGCGATCCGCGCCGCTACCTGGCGCGCACCTATCTCGGCCACCGCACCGTCGCGCACCAGGCGGCGATCGGCTGCCGCTTCCGCTGCACGTTCTGCGGCGTGGCCGCGATGTTCGGCGGCATGACCGCGCTGCCGGACGCGGCCCGGCTCGAACGCGAGCTGAGCTATCTCAAGTACGGACTCGGCGCCGATTCGGTGCAGTTCTTCGACAACAACTTCTTCGATCGCGAACAGGACATGATTCCGCTGCTCGAAGTGATGGCCCGGCTGGAGATGCCGTGGTGGTGCTTTGCCCGTTCGGACGCGCTGCTGAAGCTGTCGGAGAGCACCTGGAAGCTGGTGCGCAAGAGCCGGCTGCGGATGGCATACATCGGCGCGGAATCGCCGAATCCCCAGATGCTCAAGGAGATCCGCAAGGGCACGCGTCCGGATCAGACGCGCGAGGTCACCGAACTGTGCCAGCGGCACGGCGTGATTCCCGAGCTGTCTTTCATGGTCGCGCCGCCGCAGAACACCGAGGAAGAAACCGAGCACACCTTCGAGTTCATCCGCGAGCTGAAGCGGATCAATCCGCAGACCGAGATCGTCGTCTACGTCTACACGCCGCTGCCGGAGCACAGCCGGCACGAAAAGGATCGCGCCAAGCGACCCGGCACCGCGCTGTTCGATCTGAACGGCGAACCGGTGATTTTTCCGGACACGCCGGAGGAGTGGGCGCAGCCGCAATGGGTCGACTACGCCTGCCATGCCGATGCGCCGTGGCTGACCGACAAGCTGCGCCGGCGCATCCACGATTTCGTGACCGTGCTGCGCTGCCGTTTTCCCACCGTGCAGGATCTGCGTTCACCGCCCTGGGCCAAGCGCAGCCTGAGCGCGATGGCCTGGTATCGCTACCGCCAGCGCAAGTACGACCGGCCGCACGAACTGGAGCTGGCCAACCGGCTGGTGCGCCTGCGCGTGCCGCAGGTTTCGGGGCTCTAGGACCGTGCACGTCGCGCAAATCAATTTCGTGCCGGCACCTGCGGGGCTCGCGCCGGCCGAGGTGTTCGAACGCTGGCCGTCGGTGGTGGATATCGCCGAAGCGGCGGCGAGTTCCGGCACCCGCGTTTCGGTGCTGCAGGCCGCGGCGCACACCGAGCGTTTGACGCGCAACGGCATCGACTACCATTTCACCGATATCGGTGGGCCGGATGCGGCAAGCCGCGCCGGTCGGGCGCGTCGCTTCGCCGGCGTGCTCGCAGGGATCAAGGCCGACATGCTGCACGTGCACGGGCTGGACTTCGCCGAGGCCGCCTTCGTCCTTTCGCGATGCCTGCCGCAGGTGCCGATCCTGCTGCAGGACCATGCCAGCCGGCCGCCGCGCTGGTGGCGGCGACCGCAATGGCGGCGCTGGTATGCGGCCGCCGCGGGCGTGGCCTTTACCGCGCACGAGCTGGCGCAGCCGTTCACCCGCGCCGGCATGTTCACGCCGCCGGTGCGGCTGTTTGCGATACCGGAATCGAGCAGCCGTTTCACTCCGGGCGACCGCACCATCGCCCGTGTCGACACCGGCCTGTACGGCGATCCCTGCGTGTTGTGGGTGGGCCACCTGAGTCCCGGCAAAGATCCATTGACGGTACTCGACGGTGTGGCCCGGGCCGCGGCGCGGCTGCCCGGACTGCAGCTGTGGTGCGTGTTCGGTAGCGCGCAACTATTCGTCGAAGTACAGCAACGCATCGCGCGCGATCCGCGGCTCAACGGCCGCGTGCATCTGCTGGGCCAGCGCACGCATGCGCAGGTGCAGCAGTTGATGCGCGCCGCAGACCTGTTCGTCTCCGGCAGCCTGGCCGAGAGTTGCGGCTATGCCGTGCTGGAGGCGCTGGCCTGCGGCGTGATGCCGGTGGTCACCGACATCCCGTCGTTCCGCGCCCTGACCGGCGACGGTCGGGTCGGCCGCCTGTGGCCCCGCGGCGACGCGGCGAAGCTGGCCGAGGCGCTGGTCGATGCGGCGGCCAACCGATCCTCGCCGGAGCGGGTGCGCGCCCATTTCGACGCCACGCTGTCGTTCGCCGCGGTCGGGCGGCAGTGGGCGCACGCGTATGCGCAGGTCCTCGACGGCCGGGGCGCACGATGAAGATCGCGCTGGTGGTCCCCGGCGGCGTGGACCGGAGCGGAGAGTTCCGCGTGATCCCGGTGCTGCTGGCGCTGATCGAGCGGCTGGCGCGTTCGCACGACGTGCATGTCTTCGCGCTCAACCAGGAAGCGACCGCAGCCCGCTGGGAGCTGGTCGGCGCCAGCATCCACAACATCGGCGACGGCTGGACCCGGCTGCGCGCGATCGGGGCGATCCGCGCCGAGCATCGTCGCGCGCCGTTCGACCTGATCCACGCGATCTTTTCCGGCTCCTGCAGCCTGATCGCCGTCGCCGCGGCCAAGCTGTTGCGTCTGCCGAGTCTGGTGCATATCGCCGGCGGCGAACTCGTCGCGCTGCATGGCATCGGCTACGGCGGACGCCAGAAATGGAAAGGGCGCTTGCGCGAGGCGTGCGTGCTGCGCGCCACCGACGCCATCACGGCGGCCAGCGCGCCGATCATCGACTCGCTAAAGACGCTCGGCCTCAAGGCGCAGCGCGTGCCGCTCGGCGTCGACCTGCGGGCATGGCCGCCACTTGCGCCGCGCGAGCGCCATGCAGGGCCGGCGCGGCTGATCCACGTCGCGAGTCTCAACCGCGTCAAGGATCAGTCGACGCTGCTGCGGGCATTGGCGGCGCTGGTCATGACGGGGCTGGAATTCCAAATGGACATCGTCGGCGAGGACACGCTGCAGGGCGAGATACAACGGCTGGCGCGCCAGCTTGGGTTGGAACACCACGTGCGTTTTCATGGATTCAAGACGCAGCGCGAATTGCGCCCGATGATGGAGTCCGCCGATCTGCTGGTGATGTCGTCGTTGCACGAGGCTGGCCCGCTGGTCCTGCTGGAAGCGGCGGTGGCAGGCGTGCCAGCGGTCGGTACAGCGGTCGGGCATTTCGTAGAGTGGTCGCCTTCGGCGGCCCTGGCCGTGCCCGTCATGGACTGGGATGAATTGGCGAACGCCATCCACCAAGTGCTTGCCAACGAGGGACTGCGGCTCCGACTGGCCAGGGAAGCGCAGCGTCGCGCGATGCTGGAGGACGCCGATTACACCGCTCAGGCATTTCAGACTTTGTATCCGTAGCATTCCCCTTTCACGGCACGGTGGAGCACTTTGATCACCGATCCAGCGCATGGATGACTGCATTTCCGCAGAATCTGATGTTCGTTTTCCTCGCGGCGCTGTCATCCTGGTTCCTGATCGAGCGCCCATTCCTTATCCACACACCTGCCGGTGCGTTGCACCGGGCGGCGATGCGGCGTCCAGCCTGATCGTGATTCACGTCTTTATGTGAACACTCCCAACGCCCGCACTGCGCATCCCGCCGCAGTTCTCCAGACCACTCCTTTGAAAGGTGCGATGTGGGCGGCGCGGACCAGTGCCGCGAACGCGGCCCCGTGTGACCTTTCCCGCGACAATGCCGCCGCCTGTCCTGCCAGTTGCATCACGCACTGGTGCAGGCACAGCACCCGTATTTTCCGGTCCGTCGTGGCCGCTGCGGCTTTGCGGAATACGCGCTCCTGATCGGCGTAAAGTTCCGCGAGGCGCAGGCGCGCGGTGGTCCTGTCCGGGTGTTCGCGAACCAGAGCCAAGATATCGGGTAACGCGAGGACCTTGCTACGTGCAGCGAGTCGCAGCGCGAAGTCGTAGTCGGAATGGATGGGGATTGTTTCGTCGAACCCGCCGATCTCCTCGATCAGCGATCGCTGCACGAGCATGGTCTGGACCGGTGTCGAGACCTTGAACCGAAGCAATGGTTCGAGGATGTACCCGGAAACCGGCCGAGGCAGAAGGTCCGACCGCTCCGGCAGCGATGTCCCCTCCGTGTCAATCAGCGAGTATCCCGTGTAGCTCCACCTACATTCAGGCTGCGCGGCGAGCCGGCGCAGTTGCAATTCCAGTTTTCCGGGCAGCCACAAGTCGTCCGAATCAAGAAATGCCACCCACTTGCTGCGCGCGTGCTTGAGGCCGGCGCTGCGTGCTGAAGTGAGGTCGCCGCGGTGCTCCATCCAGAGTAGCCGGACGCGTGGATCATCGATCGCTTCGAGATAACCACGCGTGTCGTCGGTGGAACCGTCGTCGGCGACGATGAGCTCCCAGTCGTCGAATGTCTGTCCGACTACGGATGCAATCGCCTTGCGCAGCAGCGGCAGGCGGTTGTAAGTCGGCAGGATGACCGAAACCATCGGCGTCTCGTCGGCCGAGTGCCCGTTCATGGCTTCCGCCGTCGATGATCCGCGTGATTTCGCTCGTGCATTGCATCCCTCACCAGCCAAGCATCCACCATTTCAGAAACACAGTCAGAAACACAGGGTCAGGTCTTGCTTTACAACATCACGCGGCGTGCTATCCGACTAACCGTCGCGTGCGGCACTGAGCTGCCCGCACGCGTGCAAGGCATTGCAGGTGGGAGTGGATGGCACTTGAAGAAGCAGTGCCAGCTGCAACACGCAGGCACCGGTGAATTGTGGGCAGATCACGGGTCGTCGGGATCACGTACTTCGCGCCGGACGGGAGCAGGGCGGCGGCAGGCACACTGCCTGCATCCGACGATGATGCCGCCCGGTCAGGCGAGGTTCGCCATCCCTCCTCCCACCTACGCAGGCTAGACCTCCGCAAACGGCATGCCCCGTCGGCGGCGGTAAGCTTGATGAAAGCCTGCCGTGTGATGCAGCTGGGCGCCTTCCGCCAGATTTTCGTCAGAAGTGATACGGCCAAGGAAAAACGTGTGCAAGCCGATCTCCTGGCTATGCACGATGGTCAACTCCTGAATGCGCAACGCCGCGGCAACGGCGGGAATGCCGAATTCCCGCGACAGTCGAACAGGAAAGGGAAGCGCATTCCAGTCCATGAGCGGCTGCTTGTGATACTCGGCGATCTTGTAAACGATGGCCTTCATCGCCGCCGGCATGCCGGACAGCGCCACTCGGCGCACTTCGCGCATGACCGGCACGGAAACGTTGGTGCTGCGTAGTGCGAGCGAAAAAAGTCCGCTCCGCTCCAGCGGGCCGATCAAATCCATCGGGAAGATATTTTGGTGGCCGGGCGCGCCGACAGAGACAAGGATGACCGGCCGCGGACACAGATAGGCGATCATGAGCTGCTGTACTGCGGCAGGCTCCATATTCAAGTGGTTCGACGCGCGGTTTTTCCGCATGAGGCGGTTCTGCAGCCACGCGTTCCACGAGCGCCGCGGCCAGCCGAGACAGCGATGTTCGCCAGCTGCAACGTGGTAGAGGGTGAGTGATGTCTTTTCGGTGGCGACTGAGCAGGTCTTCACCAGACGCAAAACGCCGAGAAGCTTTCCGGTAGCGCTATCGCAATACTCGAGTACGGGACGTTGGCCGGCATCAAGACTGGTCGCGATCACGAGTGGCTGGAGCGAAGCCACGGTGTGGTCCGCCGTGACATCTGCCGATTGGCCGTCCCAACACAAGGTGGCGGTGACCACCCGCTGCGGAGGAGCAACCGCAACCGTCGACCATTGCGGCAAGGGACGCACGAGCGGCCTTATCCAATCCTTCCACATCTCAGACCCGCCGAAATAGCAAGAACATGTAAAGGTGGGTGGCCCATCCGAAACCACGCGGAATGGGGCGCTCCAGCCGGAAATATGGTGCGGCTGCTCGCGCCACCACACGTGGCGCAAAACGATGGATGCGGCTTTCACTGGGGATGGCGTAGTGACCACGTCGCAGGAGATTTATGACGTTCACCCGCCACCAGCGGTAACGCGCATCACCGAGGTAATAAGGATTGAGCATGCTGGCCAGGACAAAACCGCCCTGGTGGACCACGCGCGACAACTCTTCAAAAAGCGATGCGTGATCCGCGAAATGGTTGAGGACCGCAAAGTTTGCCGTGACTGCCTGCACCTTGCACGTGAGCGGCGATGCCACCGTGACGATGGTTTTGCGGGCGATTTCGTCGCGGCAGTACTGCGCCAGGTACTCGCACATCGCTTCCGAAGGTTCATACACAAAAGTCAGGTGTCCGTTGGCGGCATAAGCCTTTGCATCAATACCGGTACCCGCACCAAAATCGAGCACGTCCGCTCCCTCGGGCAGCAGATCCAGCGCCATCTTCTGAAACCTGTCGCGCACCAGCCGGTCGCGCCGCGAGGTCAGAATGAATTCGTGGTACTGCGCTCCGGTATGCATGCCGTCGGCTACCTTGTGGAACCTTGGTCTTCAATCCCATACCCGAGATACCTTGGCGCGTTGCCGTCATCGCACCGATCGCCTGGCATGTCGGGAATGAAAAGAGACTCCAGCGCCGCGCGCACCACGTACAAGGTGTCCATGCGCGGCACCGGCCGGGTCAGCCAGGTCAGGATGCGCCGGCCATGGCTCAAGCCGACCCACGGTTGACCCTGCAGCCATAGCTGGGTGCGCAGCATGTCGGCGCGCTCCTGGTTGGCTTCCTGCGAGGGCCGGATACGTTTCCCGAGGTAATGCCCGACGTCGGCGACGGAGCGTGACCACTCGAGGCCGGCAAAGGCGTGCAGCCACAGTTCCGAGCAGGAAAGCTCGGTCAGGGTCTGACGGCGCGACAGCTGTCGCAACAGAAGCGGGCAGTCGGGCTCAAGCCGCGCGAGCACGGCTGACGGGATGGCGTTGCGGTAGTAACGCGCGACCAGACGCAACGGCGGCAATGCCCACCACGGCGGGCCGGCAGCAGGCTCGTCCCACAGCGCGTTCCAGTCGCTGGCGCGCATGCGCGTGGCCAGCAGCGAGATGTCGTTCACGTGCAGCAGGCGCGCGCTGCGACCGCAGATGTTGCCCGCCAGGTGCAGCAGCAGGTGGCCCATCAAGGCCGCGATCGACGGATAGGGATTCAGGCCCGGCCGGGGCTCCTGCGGATAGATCCGTTCGGTGATGTCGACGGCGGCGATCGGCAGGCGCTCCTGGATGCGCGTATGCAGCTCGATGTTGACCGGGGTGTCGCGATGCTCGCCCAAGCCGGCAACAGGCTGGCCGGTCGCCGGCTTGAACACCCGGTGTTTCCATGCGACGAACGACTCCACGTAGCCCAGATCCTGCAGCAGCCCGATCGCCAGCCCGGCATCCTCCGCGCGGACCAGCAGGTCGATGTCGGCCATCGGCCGCTCACCCGGCGCGTAGAGGCCGATGGCGTGCAGCGCGGAACCCTTCAGCGGAACGATGGGCAGCCCGGCGGCGAGGGCGCCGGTGTCGATGCGCTCCAGCAGCGCCGCGATGCGTCGATGGCGCTGCTCGACGTGCTCGCGCTGACTGGCGAGAAACGATCGCCACGTCGGATTTTGCCAGGTGGAACAGCCGCCCAGCAGCGGCGAGACGCCGTGCGCGGCCGCCGCCGCCGTGGCCAGCCGCCATTCGAGATCACTCCATGCCGGCGTGGGGTTGCCCGGTCGCGCCGACGCCAGTTCCAGCGCCAGCGCCTCGGTGACGCGGCGCAAGCCGGTCCTGACGATGCGCAGCGGCGGCAGCGTGGCGGGTTGGCTGGACATCAGCGTTGCGTCGCCGCGAGTGCCGGCTGCGTGGCGTCATTGTTGCGATGCTCCTGTTCGCAGGCGATCAACGTATCCCATCGCGCATCGAGTGCGGCGCGGGCCTGGCGGTGCTGCTCCGGTCGATGGAACGCCTTCGATTGCTGCAGGGTGACCTGCTCGTGCAGCAGATCGCGCACGCGGCGATAGAACTCCGAATCGTAGGCGCCGCGAAACATCATCGCCAGGTCGTTGCTGTCCTGCCAGTGCGTCTTTTCGCCCAGCTGGGCCTTCACCTTTTCGTAGAACACGGTGCCGGGCAGCGGATAAGAGACGCTGACGCCGATGTCGTCGGGAGCGGCCTGCGCGATCAGCTCGCGGGTCGCCAGAATATCGGCCAGCTGCTCGCCCAGATAACCCAGCTGGATGAAGAAGCCCACGCGGATGCCCTGGCCGCCCAGGCGCGTCCGCGCCGCAATCAGGTCCGCGACCTTGGTGCCCTTGGTCATCGCGTCCAGCACGCGCTGGCTGCCGCTCTCCGCCCCGATCCAGGCCTCGGTGCAGCCGGCCTGGCCGAGCGCGGCGGCCATCCGTTCGCTGATCAGGTCGGCGCGGGTCTGGATGGTGAACGGCACCGAGCCGTCGAGGCTGTCCAGCTGCGCCGCGAACTCGGTCACCCAGTCGACGCGGAAGCCGAAGATGTCATCGGCCAGCCAGATGTGATCGGGCTTGAACGTGTGTTTCAGATAACTCATCTCCGCCGCCACGTCCTGCGCGCTGCGTTGCCGGTAGTGGTTGCCCCAGATCGGCTTGGCGCACCAGTTGCAGCGGAACGGACAACCCCGCGATGCGGCCATGTTGAGGCTGAAGTAGCCGTGCCGTTCCTGCCACATCGTGCGGTAGCGTTCGACGTCGACCAGATCCCACGCGGGGCGCTCGACCAGGCGCGGGTCGGGCGGCATCGCGCCGATGCGCGACACCTGCGTCTGGCCGTCCATATGGCTGGCGATGCCGGCGATGCCGGACACCCAGGCCGCGGCGTCGGCATCCGGGTTGCGCTGGAGCCGGTCGATCAAGGCGAGCAATGCCGCAATGCCTTCGCCGATCAGCACGGCATGCGCACCCGCGGCGAGAAACGCTTCCGGCTGGTCGGAGGCGTCGGAGCCGGCCACCACCACGCGGGCACCGCTGGCGCGGGCTTCGGCGATCATGCGGCAGGCCGCCTCGCGCATGCGGCCAAGACACATCTTGGTCAGGTAGTTGAAGTTGTCCTCGTACAGCACCACCAAGTCCGGCCGGCTGGTTCGCAGAGGCTCGGCAAAGTCTTCGACGCCCTTGGCCAGCATCGCGTCGAACAAGCCGACCTCGTGTCCCGACTGGCGCAGGAGCGCCGCGATCTGGATCGTGGCGAGCGGGGGATACGGCTTGCCACGTTCCCATTGCTTCGGGTCGTAGCGCAGGAAATAGGAGTGACTGACCAGGATCTTGAGCATCTCGGAGCGGGCCTCGTAACCGGGGTAGCGGCGGCGGCAGCACGGCGGCGCATCGATCAACGCGCTGTCAGGACGTGAGTGCCCGGGAGTGCAGCTTCGGTTGCCTAGTGGCGGAAATATCCGTCGCTCGCGCGCATCCGCGGAACGATCGAGCGCTGGCGCAGGCGCAACCTTTCCCGGCGGAAATCGCACTCATCCACGCAACGACCCGGATGCCGCGGCGCGACATCAACCTGGCGGAAACCTTCGATCGATGACGATGGCCCTGATTCCCCGCTCCAGCGCGCGCGATGCCGATGCCGACCCTTTCCGCGAGCGATCAGGCCACCGCCTCGCGACGGAAAAGCAGATCCTGGGCGGGTGCTTCCGCTTCGAAAGCAGCAGTGCGGCGTTGCTGGATCAGGTCGAAGCCGCCTACGGTGGCCTGCCGCGGCATCGCCTGCCGATCGCCGCGCCGACCTTCCACATCGAGCTGCGCCTGTTGCCGCGGCGGGCGTTGGCCGGCGCCACCGAACCGCCGCCGGTGCAGATGCAGTCGGGCGCCGGCCTGCTCTGCGGCGTCATGGATGCGTCGAACTACGTGGTGCTGGCGCCCGCGCAGGGTCGGGCCCTGGTGGTGGCATCGGAAGACATGCTGGACCGGCCCTATCACCTGCGCTACGAGCTGATCGAATTCGCGGTGTTCACCCTGGCGACGCGCGGGCTGGGTCTGGTGCCGCTGCATGGCGCCTGCGTCGGCCGGCACGGGCGCGGCATCCTGTTGCTGGGCGCCAGCGGCTCGGGCAAATCGACGCTGGCTTTGCACAGCCTGTTGCAAGGCCTGGACTTTCTCGCCGAGGACGCCGTCTTCGTGCAGCCGGAGAGCCTGCTCGCGACCGGCGTCGCCAACTACCTGCATGTGCAGGCCGACGCGCTGCAATTCGTCGACGACACCGAAACGCTGCGCTGGATCAGCGAGGCGCCGATCATCCGCCGCCGCAGCGGGGTCGAGAAGCTGGAGGCCGACCTGCGACGGGGTCATGGCCGGCTCGCGGCGGCGCCGCTGGAGCTGGCCGGCGCGGTCTACGTTTCCAGTCAGCTGGCGGCCGATCCCGCGGTGCTGTTGCGCCCGATGCCGCGCGAAGAAATCGCGGCACGCCTGGCAGCCGACCAGCCGTATGCGGCCGGCCAGCCGGGCTGGCAGCGCTTCGAGCAGCGGCTGCTGCAGAAGGGCGTCCACGAATTGCGCCGCGGGCGGCATCCGCGCGCGTCGGTCGACGCGTTGTGGCGCCTGCTCGATTAATACCTGTCGATTGATGCCGGCACTGGCGCCGCGGCAACCTTCCGCGCTGCCGGCGGCACTCACCGGCATGGGAACTCCGGCCTGCAGCAGCACCGTCCTGGATCGCAACAAGGCATCGATGTCAGGGCCACCGTCGCACGCACCTGATCAAGCCTTTGGCCTGTTGCGTTCGCTCGCGCGCACGCTCACCGGCATCGACCTGGCGGAGACCGCGGCGTACGTCATGTTGTCGCTGAGTGCGGCGCTGGCTGGTGCTCTGGCGGCGGTGCTGCTGGTGCCGCTGGTGCAGCCGGGGCACGCGCTGCCGTTCGGCGGCGGCATGCTTGACGGCAGCGCCAGCGTCGAGATGCAGGCCGCGATCTTCGCTGCCGCCACCGCCAGCTTCGCCTTGCTGCGCTGGCTGGCGGCGCGACTGGGCGCCCGCCTGGTCAGCCGTTACGGCATGAGCCTGCGGCAACGCGTGCATGCGCGTCTGATCGACGCGCCGCTGGTGTCGCTGGCCGACGTGACCTCCGCGGAAATCGCCAACGTGCTCATCCACAACGTAGAGATCATCGTGCAGGGCTACAACGCCCTTCAGCAGTTGCTGCTGGCGGCGGTCACCGCGGCGGTGAGCCTGGCGTTCGCGTTCTGGGTGTCGCCGCCGCTGCTGCTGGCGGCACCGTTTCTGGTGGCTTTCGGATTGCTCGCATCGCGCATCTACGGCCGCGAGCAATCGCAGGTCAGTCGCCAGTACGTCGCCGACATGACGCGACTGTTCTGGCATAGCGAGGATTTTCCGCGGCGCCTGCGCCACGTCCGCTCGTTCGAGCGGGAGGATGCCGAGAAGGTCAGTTACGCAGCCATCTCCGCACGGCTTGGCCACGGCTACCGCCGTCAGCTCGAGCTCGTCGCCTCCGGCCGGCTGCTGCTTGAACTACTGGCGGCGGTCGGGATCGCGGCGCTGTTCGTGCTCGCCCATCACTGGCACGGGGTCGATCAGGCGTCGCTGATCGCCGTGTGCCTGCTGCTGGGGCGCTTGCTGCCGTATCTGGTGTCGACCCGGCAGAGCTTCCAGCAACTGCGTTCGGCGGCGCCGGCATTCGACCTGTGGCAGCGCTACATGAACCTGGATTCGGCCCGAGCGGACGCCGCGCCACCGCACCCGGCGACGGCCGGCGCGGTGCTGCACATCGGACGACTCCGGCTGGCGCCGCCGCTGCACGGCCTGGATCTTGGCGAGCTGGTGCTGGTGCCGGGTGAACTGATCCTGATTTCCGGCGACTCCGGCATCGGCAAGAGCAGTCTGGTCGACGTCTTGGCCGGCATGATGACGCCCAAGGACTTTGCGGCACGCGTCGGCGAGCGGCCCATCGGCTTTGACGAGTACCGCGAGCTCGTGCGGAATGGTGCTTATATCAGCCAGAATGTCCGACCGTGGCAGCATTCCGTTCGCGAGTGCCTGCTGTGGGCTGCGCCCGAAGCCACGGATGAGATGTTGAACAGCGCGTTGACCGACGTCGGCCTCGACAGGCGTTTGGCCGGTTCGCTCCACGGACTGGACACGGCGCTGCACAGTTCGTCGAGCCGGCTTTCCGGCGGCGAGTTGCAGCGGTTGCTGCTGGCCCAGGTGATCCTGCGCCAGCCTTTCCTCGCCTTGCTGGACGAAGCGACCAGCGCGCTCGACGCCGCCGCCGAGACGGCGGTGCTGTCAGCGCTGAAGCGCCGTCTGCCGCAGACCATCCTGATCGTGGTGTCGCATCGGGCCGGCGTGGCCGCGATCGCGGACGCATGCGTGGCCATCAACAGCGACCTCGTCGCGACGGTGGCCGGCAAGACAGAGTCGCGGCGCGCGCCGCCCGTATCGGGTTCGGCGGAACGATGTGGCACCGGAACGGACGCCGGGCCAGGCCCATAGCCCGGGCGGCGTGAACCGCGATTCTGCAGCGCGCCCATTCTATTCGACAGGCCGCGAATTGTTGCCGCGTTGCACGTCCGGCAGCGCATGCGCGGGGTCGATCGTCACCGCCGTGGCCTTGCGTGTACCGGCCACGTGGATCACGTAGCTGCGGTGTTGCTGCCAGGTTTCCCACGGCACGCGCACGGTCTGCTTGCTGCCATCGTCGTAGCGCACTTCCAGCGTGGCCGGTAGCACCAGCGGGTCCAGGTTCGTCACGGTCACGTCGATGCCCTTGCGATAGTCGCCGTCGGTGTAGACGGCCTTCTGCACGGCCAGGTCGAGCGTCCAGTCGTGTTCGTACCAGCCGCGCCAGAACCAACCCAGATCCTCGCCGGTCTCGCTTTCCATGAAGCGGAAGAAATCCGACGGGCTCGGGTGCTTGTATGCCCAGGTGGCGATGTAGCGGCGGAACGCCGGGTCGAATCGTTCCGGCCCGATGATCTGCTCGCGCAGCAGCACCAGGCCGAATGCGCCCTTGAAGTAGGTGATCGGGTGGCGGTATTTCTCCGGCACCATGTCGGCACCGCTCAGCAGCGGCGGCGCGTCCTGATCCTGCATCACCTTGGCCATTTCGTCGGCCGGGTTGCCGCCGCCGGGCGCGTATTCGCTGTCGCGCTTGGGCGCGTATTCGCCGTGGTTGAAGGCGTCGTCCTCGTAGACGTCGATGAAGGTGTTGAAGCCCTCGTCCATCCACGCGTCGCGGCGCTCGTTGCTGCCCACGATCATCGGAAACCAGATGTGCCCGATCTCGTGCGCGACCACCATGTGCAGGTTCCTGCCCTTGGCCAGCTTGTGGTCGAAGGTGATGCCCGGATACTCCATGCCGCCGGCGGTGCCGGCCTCGTTGATCGCCACCGGCCACGGGTACGGATACCACTGTCTGGAGAAATACTCGGTCGACGCCTTGAGGTATTCGGTGGCGCGGCCCCACGCGTCCTTGCCACCGCTCTCGGCCGGGTAGACCGACATCGCCAGCGCGGTCTTGCCGCCGGGCAGGTTGATCCGCGCGGCATCCCACACGAACGCCTTCGAGGCGCCGAACGCGACGTCGCGGGTGTTGTGCATGCGGAAGTGCCAGGTCAGCGTGCCCGGCTGTTTTAGGTCACGAGGTTTTGGACGGCTGGACGGCTGGGTGACTTCCGCTGCCGTGCGGATCATCACGGTGGCGTCGCTGTGGCGCGCCTGCTCCAGTCGCTGCTGCTCGGTGCTGGTCAGCACGTCTTCGGGATTCAGCAGCTCGCCCGAACCGGCCACGATCATGTCCGACGGCACGGTGATCGCATAGTCGAAATCGCCGTACTCCAGATAGAACTCGCTGTTGAGATACGGCGCGGTGTCCCATCCGCGCAGGTCGTCGTACACGGCCATGCGCGGATACCACTGCGCGATCTCGAAGATCTCGCCGTTCTTGCTCGGATTGACGTCGGTGCGGCCGCCGAACTCGCCGGGCACGGTATAGCTCCAGCGGATGTGCAGGCGCAGCTGGCCGTCCTTCGCTTTCAGCGCGCTCGGCAACTGCACCTGCATGCGCGTATCGGCAATGAGCCAGTGCGCTTTCTGCAGGTGACCGGCGCCGTCCTCGACCTCGACCGATTCGATGCGATAGCCGTCGGTGAACTCGGTGGGAAACTTGCCGCCGGTGAACGCACCGCGGGCGTCCTTGCGGTAGCGGTTCTGATCCAGTTGCAGCCACAGCACATCGAGGGCGTCGGGGCTGTGGTTGGTGTAGCTGATCACCTCGTTGCCGCTGAGCTGGCGCGTGGCCGGATCGAGCGTGGCGCTGATCTTGTAGTCGGCACGGTTCTGCCAGAACAGCGGGCCGGGTTTGCCGCTGCCCGAGCGGTACGCCGTGGGCGGCTGCGGGTAGCTGTACGGTGCGAACGTCTGCACCGGATCGAACTGCGCTGGTGCCGGGTTGGCGGCGAACGCGGGTGCGACCAGCAGCGCGGCGACCGCGGCAGCGAGGGAAAGCGTGAGGTTCTTCATGCGGTGCCTTGGGGAAAGATGGTGGATTACGGCAGGCCGCCGGCACGCAGCAGCGCCAGCACGTCGTGACAGGCGCCCATCGTGTGGTAATCGGTCTTGCCGGCAGGACTCTTCTGGTCGTCGAACTTGCGGTTGTTGCGGCTGAGGATGCGGTACCACGCGCCGTAGCGGTGATCGACGAAATGCTGCCACGCATACGCCCACAGTTTCCCGTACCAGTCGTCATACGCGGCCACGCCGGCGCGCGCGTGCAGCCGCGCGGCGGCGGCCAGCGATTCGGCCTGCACCCAGAAATACTTGTCGTCGTCGCAGACGCTGCCGTCGGGCGCGAAGCCGTAGCAGATGCCGCCGTACTGGTTGTCCCAGGCGCGCGCCAGCGCCGTGTCGAACAGCTTCTGCGCGGTCGGCAGCAGCCAGCGCTCTTCACGTCCGCGCGCGCGCAGCAACGGTTCCATGATCAGCAGCAGCTTGGCCCACTCGGTCTGATGGCCGGGCTGAAAACCCCACGGGCGGAACAGGTGCTTCGGATCGTCGCGGTGGTAGTCCCAGTCGATGTTCCAGTCGCGATCGTAGTGCTCCCAGACCAGGCCGCCGGCCTGCGCGGCCTGACGACGGGTCATGTGATCGGCCAGCGTGTACGCGCGCTCCAGGTAGCGCGGTTCGTCGCTGGCCTGGCAGGCCGCCAGCATCGCCTCGCACATATGCATGTTCGCGTTCTGCCCGCGGTACTCGCTGAAATGCCAGTCGGCATCGGCTTCGTCGCGATACAGGCCGGCGTCGGCGTCCCAGAAATACTGCTCCAGCAGTTGCCAGGTTTCATTCATCCACGCGGCCGCCTCGCGAATGCCGGCCTTGCAGGCGCTGGCGTAGGCGAGCAGCACGAAGGCGACGCCGTAGGCATGGTTGGTGCGATCTTCCGGCGCGCCGTCGCGGAGCGTCCAGGCATAGCCGCCCGTGGATGGATCGCGATGCACCTCGCGCAGGTAGCGCAGACCGTGTCGGGTGGCGTCGAGATATTCGTCGTGAAGAGCTGCGGGATGGTCGAACTCGATCGCGGCCAGTGCATAGTTGACGACGAAGCGGGTGCTGCTGACCAGGTGGCGATGGCGGCGGTCGTAGATCGTGCCGTCGTCCTTGAAATAGTGGAAGAAGCCACCGGCCGGATCGATCGCGCGAGGATGATAGAACGCCATCGTCTGCGCGATGTGGCTGCGCAGGAACGCGGCGGAGCGGAAGTCGGGCATGACCGGTGGTGTGCTCATGCCTGCTGCTCCATGAAGGCCAGCACTTCCTCACCGTGTGGCATCGCGGCGAACGAACCCTGGCGGGTGACGGTGAGCGCACCGCAGGCGGCGGCGAAGCGCAGCATGGCGTGCAGGCGCGGCAGTTCGGTGACCAGCTGGTCGATCCGGTCCGGTCCGGCGGCAAGTTCGGCGAGGCAGCACAGCAGGCCGCCGACGAATGCGTCACCGGCGGCGGTGGAATCGACCACGTCGACCGGATAGCACGGCAGCTCGCCGTCGGCATCGGGATGGAACCAGCGCAGCGGTTTAGCGCCGTCGGTCACCACCACCAGCCGGGTGCGGCCCAGCCACAGCCGGTCGAGTGCGGCCTGCTCGCCATCCAGTGCGAGCCAGACGAACTCCTCCGCGCTCAGCTTCACCACGTCAGCCAGATGCAGCGCTGGCCACACCAGCGGCTGGGGATCGGTGCCGACCGGCCACAGCGCCGGGCGCAGGTTGAGATCGAAGCTGACCAGCGCGCCGGTGCCGTACGCACGCTGCATGCCCTCGCGCGTGGCCGCGGCCAGCGCCGGGTCGGTCATGCTGTTGGAGCAGACATGGAACACCGCGACATCGCGGAATGTATCCGCGCGAAAGTGCTCCGGACGGAACAGCAGGTCGGCCGTATGCTCGCGGTAGAAACTGAAGCTGCGCTCGCCGTGCGCATCCAGCGTGACGAACGCGAGTGCCGTGTTCGCCGTGTCGGTACGCGCCACATCGTCGGTGCCGACGCCGGCATGCTGCAGGCTGTCCAGCAGGAAGTCGCCGAAGCGGTCATGCGACAGCATGCCGGCGAAACGTGCCGTGCCACCGAGCCGGGCCGCGGCCACCGCGACGTTGGCCGGGGCGCCACCGGCGAAAGGCACGAATTGCCGTGCGAAACCGGGGCCGTCGCCGCCCTCGGCATGAAAGTCGATCAGCGCCTCGCCGAAGCACAGGATGGGTGGTGTGACCATGCGGATGATTTCTCGGAAGGGGAAAGGCTCGGGCAGCGCCACGCCGTCTTCAGCCGGCTTGCGGCAAGGTGCGGATCCTGGAGCCGCGGATGCCGTAGAACACGATGTACAGGTAGCAGAGCAGCGGCAGGAAGAACGCATGCTGCAGGCCGATGTGGTCGGCAAGCACACCCTGCACATAGGGAATCACGGCGCCACCCACGATCGCCATGATCAGAAGGCTGGAGGCCTTGCTGGTCATCGGCCCCAGCCGCTCGATGCCTAGCGCGAAGATCGTCGGGAACATGATCGAGTTGAACAGGCCGATCGCGATGATGCTGTACACCGCGACGTCGCCGCCACCGAGCATGGTGGTCAATACCAGCAGGGCATTGATCGCGGCGAACAGGGCGAGCAGCTTGCGCGGCGAAAACTTCGCCATCAGTGCCGAACCGATGAAGCGGCCGACCATCGCGCCACCCCAGTACCAGGACACGTAGTGCGCCGCCTGCTGTTCGCTCATGTGGCCGATATCGGGCATCGACAGGTAATTGACCATGAAGCTGCCGATCGACACTTCGGCCCCGACGTAGAAGAAGATGCCGAGCACGCCGAACAGCACATGCGGATGGCGCATGACCTCGATGAAGCCGTGCTTGTCATGGTCGCCCTTGTCGGTCGCCTCGCTCAACGCCGGCAGACGGAACAGCCACACGAAGATCGCCAGCAGGAACAGCACCACGGCCAGCCCGATGTACGGGAACTGCACAGCCTGGGCCTGCTGGGTGTCGTAGAGCAGTCGCTGCGCCGGTGCCAGCGCGGCCAGCTCGTCAGGGTTCTTGACCACGTTCGACAGGATCAGCAGGCCGCCGAACAAGGGGGCCAGGGTGGTGCCCAGCGAATTCAGTGCCTGCGCCAGGGTCAGCCGGCTGGAACTGGTCGCCTCCGGTCCCAGCAACGCCACGTACGGATTGGCGGCCACCTGCAGCACCGTGATGCCGGTGGCCAGTACGAACAACGCACCCAGGAAGGCGGGATACAGGTGCAGACCGGCAGCAGGCCAGAAGCCGAGTGCGCCGAGTCCGGCGATCGCCAGCCCGGCCACGATGCCCTTCTTGTAGCCCAGTGCGGCGACCAGCCGCCCGGCCGGCAGCGCCATCAGGAAGTAAGCGCCGAAGAAGGTGAACTGCACCAGGATTGCCTGCGCATAGCCGAGCTGGAAGATCGACTTCAGGTGCGGAATCAGGATGTCGTTGAGGCAGGTCAGGAAGCCCCACATGAAGAAGATCGTGGTCAGCACGCCGAGCGCCATCGGATAATCGGTGTAGCGCTGGCCGGATGAACCAGCTGTGGCGGGTGACTGTGGCGCAGTGGCGAAGGCCATGTGGATTCCCCTGGGCGGAAAGGTCAGGCGGTGGTTGGCGGACAGCTGCTTTCGCGGATGACCAGTTGCACCGGTGCGATGGTGCGGCGGGTGCTGGCCGCCGGTTCGCGCAGGCGTTGCAGCAGTAGTTCGGCTGCCTGGCGACCGCGATCCCGCGGCGCGGCGGTGAGTGTGGTCAGCGGCGGCATGCTCATGGACGCTTCGGCGATGTCGTCGAAGCCGGTCAGGGCGAAATCGCGACCCGGCTGCAGGCCGCGCTGGTTCAAGCCCAGCATCAGGCCCAGTGCCACTGCGTCGTTGTAGCAGACTGCTGCAGTTGGCGCCGGTTCGGCCGCAAAGAGCGCCGCGGTCTGGCCAGCAGCATCGAGTCGGGTCGGCGCACATTCCACCTGCCAGTGCGGTTCGATGCGCAGGCCGGCAGCCTGCATCGCCTCGGCATAGCCGGCGTGGCGCTGGCGACAGGAGCTAGAGTCGCGATGACCGCCGAAGAACGCGATGCGCCGGTGACCTTGCGCGATCAGGTGCTCGGTTGCGAGTCGCGTGCCACGCTGGTTGTCCAGCATCAGCAGATCCCAGTGCGCGTATTCGGGCAGGTCGCCGCCGAGCTCGCGGTTGAACAGCAGCAGCGGCGTCTGTGCACCCATCGCGGCCAGCACCTGCTGCGCGTTGCTGCCTTCGGCCGGCGACAGGATGATGCCGGCCGGCCCGTGCTCGATCAGCGAGCCGAGTACCGCCTGTTCGCGCGTCGAGGATTCGCTGGTACAGCCGAGCAGGGTGACGAAACCGGCATCGCCGACCGCAGCGTCGACGCCCGCGGCGAACTCGGCGAAGAACGGATTGGCCAGATCGTTCAATACCAGCGCGATGCTGGACGAAGTACGCCGGCGCAGGTTCGCGGCGGCGCGGTTGTAGACGTAACCCTGCCGGCGCAGTTCCTCCTCGACGCGGGCACGCGTGTGCTTGTTCACCAGCGGACTGCCGCGCAGCACCAGCGAGACGGTAGCGCGTGAGACATCGCATTCCCTGGCGATGTCATTGAGGGTGATCTTGCGATGGACAGGGTGGGTGCTTTCCGTGGCCATAGCCGACTATCCGCTGATTGGAACGATCCAAATGTAACCGAAATCGGGAGTGCAACGACATATTGCAGCGCGACATGCATCCGTCGCGAGGCGAATGCTACCGTACAGGAATAGATCGATCTAAATTCGGGGCGGGCAGCGCCCTGCATTGTTCACACAAGCGGCTGGGTGCGTGAGGTGACGGGGTGCCGATGGCAGGGACGGACCACGACACATGATCACTACCCTGGGTGAGGGGGCCGGTGCTGTTGCACGCACGGATGCCGCAACCGACTTGCTGCTGCGCCACCATCGATGCTGCCGTTGCATACAGGTATCCACATGATCGCTTCGGGCAACCCTGTGAGATTACGCATACATGGAGCAGGCACGCATGGATGGCGCATGGAGCGACGCCTGATCCAGGCAATCATGGTTCTGTTGACGCTGATGCTGCCGGTGCATGGCATGGCGGCATCCATGACCACTCAGATGCTGGACAGCGGCTGGCAGTTCCGACTCGCTCCGGGCGACAGCCATGCTGCGGCTCACCCGCAGGTCGCTCGCTGGCAACCTGCCGCCGTGCCCGGCACGGTGCAGACGGACCTGCTGGCGGCCAGCCTGGTCGCTGACCCGTCCCATCGCGACAATGAAACGCAGATTCAGTGGGTGGGCCTGTCCGACTGGCAGTATCGGATGGTATTCAACGTGGATCGCGCCACGCTGGCACGCAAGCACATCGAGCTGGTGCTGGAGGGCCTGGATACCTTTGCGGACGTCTACCTCAACGGTAGCAAGCTGATCGCCGCCGACAACATGTTTCGCCGCTGGCGGGTACCGGTGAAATCACGGCTTCACGAAGGTGCGAACACGCTGGAAGTGCGGCTGTATTCGCCGATCAAACGCCTGCAGCCGTGGCTGCTCAAGCAACCCTATGCGTTGCCGGGCGAGTTCGATTCGACTTTCGGCGACGAACCCAAGGGCAAGCAGACGGCCAATTACCTGCGCAAGGCCAACTATCAGTACGGTTGGGACTGGGGCCCGCGCATCGTTACCGAGGGCATCTGGCAGGACGTGCATCTGGACAGCTGGGATGCACTGCGCGTCGCCGATTTCCACATTGCGCAGACACACATCAGCAGCACCGCCGCGCATGTCGACGCGCAGTTCGAGATCGAGGCCGATGTCAGCCAGTCGCTGCACGTCGGCGTCGAGATGAGCGGGCCCGACGGCAAGCCGGTCGCGCACGTCGAGCGCGATGTCACGGTCGATCCAGGCAGCAACCCGGTCAGCGTGCCGCTGCGCATCGTCGATCCGAAGTTGTGGTATCCGGCCGGCTACGGCGCGCAGGACATGTATACCTTCAGGGCCAGCATCCGCGACGCCGACGGCGAGCAGTACAGCGCCCGGCACGCCACCGGCCTGCGCACCGTCGAACTGCGCCGGCAGCAGGACCAGTGGGGCAGGAGCTTCGAATTCGTGATCAACGGCATCCCGGTGTTCGCCAAGGGGGCCAGCCTGATTCCGTTCGATAGCTTCCCGACGCGTGTCAGCGATGCGCAGATGCGCCATGTGCTGGAGTCCGCGCGCGACGCCAACATGAACATGCTGCGCATGTGGGGCGGCGGCTATTACGAGTCGGACCGTTTCTACGAGATGGCCGATCGCCTTGGCATCATGATCTGGCAGGACTTCATGTTCGGCGGTGCGATTCCGCCGCACGACGTGGCCTTTACCGGGAACACACGGCAGGAAGCGATCGAGCAGGTCAAGCGACTGCGCGACCATCCCGGCATCGTGCTGTGGTGTGGCAACAACGAGGTGCAGACCGGCTGGGAATCCTGGTCGGACCGCGAGGCGTTCAAGCAGACGATTACGCCGGACGAACGCGAGCGTCTCGTCATCGGCATGGTCAACCTGTTCGGCAATGTGCTGCGCGACGTGGTCACCCGTTACGACAGCGATATACCGTACTGGGCGAGTTCCCCGAGCACCGACTACGACGGCCCCGCCAACGTGCTTGATGACGGTGATTACCATTACTGGGACGTGTGGTCGGGTGCAGCCAAACCGGTCACCGAGTACCTCAACATCACGCCGCGTTTCCAGTCCGAATACGGTCTGCAGTCATTTCCGGTGATGCGCACGATCCGGGCGTTTGCCGACCAGGGCGACCTGCAGCCGGAATCGCCGGTGATGCGCGCACACCAGAAATACGACAGCGGCAACGGCAACAAACGCCTGCTGCTTTACATCTCGCGCAGTTATGGCGCACCCAGGGATTTTTCGTCTTTTGTCTACCTCAGCCAGGTGATGCAGGCTGATGGCATCCAGCTGGCGGCGGAGCATCTGCGCGCCTCCAGGCCGCAATCGATGGGCTCGCTGTACTGGCAGCTCAACGACGTCTGGCCCGGTGCGTCGTGGTCGAGCATCGACTACTACGGCCGCTGGAAGGCGTTGCAGTTCCATGCGCGCCGCTTCTACGCACCACTGATGGTGGCGGCCTTGCGCAACCACGGCATCACCAGCGTGTCGCTGGTGTCCGATCGCACCACGCCGCTTGCGGCGCACTGGCGCATGCGCGTGATGGACTTCTCCGGCAAGGTGCTTCGCGAACATGCGGCAGACATCACGCTGACGCCGCTGGCCAGCAGCGCGGTTGCCAGCTACACCGATGCCCAACTGCTCGACGGTGCCGACCCGCGCACGAGCTTCGCCGTCTTCGAACTGTTCGATGGCGACAAAGCGGTGTCGCGCAATCTGGCGTTCTTCGACGATGCCAGGAATCTTCAGCTTCCTACGCCACAGATCCGGTCGCGCTTTGAAGCAGGTCCGGATGGCTACACGCTGACCCTCACGGCCGGCAAGCTCGCCCGCGATGTCTGGGTGTCCTTCGGCGATCTCGACGCCGAGGTTTCCGACAACGCCTTCGATATCCTGCCCGGACAGAGCGTGACGCTGAGCGTCAAGAGCCGGGTTGCACTGGACCGGCTGCAATCTGCGTTGCAGGTACAGAACCTGGCCGGTGTCATGGCGGGAATGCCTCGCTGATGCCCACTCCGACGCGTCGTGATTTCCTGAAATGGCTGGGCGTCGTCGCCTCAGGCGCCGTTGCCGGGGTGCTGCCCACTCTGGCGCAGGCGCGGCCATCGTCGATTTACGTCAGGTCGACCTACGTCAGCAAGCGCCCTGCGCCAGGCAAGCGCAAGTTTGCCAGCGACGCGGTCGAGCGCCAGCTTGCCCGCGTGAAGTCCGCCATCGACGACCCCAAGCTGGCGTGGATGTTCGAGAACTGCTACCCGAACACGCTGGATACGACCGTCGAGCTCGGCACGCTTGATGGCAAGCCAGACACCTTCGTGATCACCGGCGACATCGATGCCATGTGGCTGCGCGATTCCTCCGCACAGGTGGTTCCGTACATTCCACTGGCTCAGGGCGATCCCGCGCTGCGTCGGTTGTTTCGCGGATTGATCCGGCGCCAGGCGCGCTGCATCCGCATCGATCCGTACGCGAACGCGTTCATGCCCGATCCGCATGCAGCGCCGTTGATTTGGGCACGCCACGACAGCACCGACATGAAGCCCGGCGTCGGCGAACGCAAATGGGAGATCGACTCGCTCTGCTATCCGATCCGGATGGCGCATGGCTACTGGCAGGCCACGGCGGACACGGAGCCTTTCGACGACGACTGGCGCGCGGCCATGCACCTGGTGCTCAAGACCTTTCGCACACAGCAGCGCAAACATGAGCGCGGGCCTTATCACTTCCAGCGCGAATCAGAAGTGCCGACCGAGAGCCAGTTCCTCGGTGGTTACGGCAACCCGACGCGGCCGAACGGCATGATCCATTCAATGTTTCGTCCTTCCGACGATGCCTGTCTGTATCCGCTGTTCGTGCCTGCCAACCTGTTTGCGGTGGTCAGCCTGCGCCAGCTGGCGCAGATGAGTCGCGCCATCCACCAGGATCTTGTTTTCGCCGCCGATTGCGAAGCACTCGCCGATGAAGTGGAGCAGGCGGTACATCGCGACGGGCGCATGCACGATGGCGATGGCCGCGACGACGGCCACGATGACGGCCACGATTTTTGGGCGTACGAGATCGACGGTTTCGGCAACCAGCTGTTCATGGACGATGCGAATGCGCCGAGCCTGCTCAGCCTGCCGTATCTCGGTTGCTGCAATCGCAACGATTCGCTGTATCGCCGCACGCGTGAGCTGGCGTGGAGTGCGCGCAATCCGTATTTCTTCAAGGGCCGTGCGGCGGAAGGTATTGGCGGCCCGCACGAGGGGCTGCGCATGATCTGGCCGATGTCGATCATGCTGTATGCCCAAAGCAGCGACGATCCCGCGCAGATCCGGCAATGCCTGAGATGGTTGCGCGATACCGATGCGGGCAGCGGCTTCATGCATGAGGCTTTCGACCAGGATGACCCGACGCACTACACCCGACCCTGGTTCGCCTGGGCCAACAGCCTGTTCGGCGAGCTGATCGTCGATCTGGCCGCACGACAACCCCAGCTGCTGCGGCGTGCCTGAGCGCGTCGTGATTCCACGCGGCACATGATTGATTAACTGGAGAGATGGCATGGTGACCCGTCGACAATTCCTGCAAGGCGCAGCGGCCCTGGGCCTGCTTGGTCGCCTTGATCCCGCTGCCGCCTTCGTCGCTCCGCGTGTCGCGGACAAACATCCGGGCGCCGGCCATGCGTCGGCGCCGGCCACCGGCGTCTCGCGGCATGTCGATGTATTCATCGGCACGGGCGGCCATGGCCACCTCTATCCCGGTGCTTCGCTGCCGTGGGGCATGGTCCAGCTCAGCCCCGACACCAACGATGCAGGCTGGGATGCCAGCTCGGGTTATCACCAGGGCGACGGCTCGATCATGGGTTTCTCGCACACGCATCTCAGCGGCACCGGCGCCAGCGACATGCTCGACGTGCTGGTGATGCCGGCGCAGGGGCCGGTGCTGCTGCAGCCGGGTGCACGTGGCCTGCCGGACGAGAATTATCGCTCGCGCTTCGATGGCGCCGCGCATGGGCCGCTGCTGTCACCGGACAGCGTGGCGCATCCGGGCAAGGGCTATCGTTCACGCTACGACCGCGCCTCGGAGCATGGTGTGCCCGGCTATTACCGCGTGCGCCTCACCGATCACGACATCCTCGCCGAGCTCACGGCCACGCTGCGCGCGGGCCTGCATCGCTACACCTTTGACAAGGGCGGCTTTGGCAAAGGTGGTCACGCGCACCTGCTGGTCGATTTCGCGCACGGCTTTCACGACGACGCCAAGGTGCCGTGCAAGGTCAGCGACGCGCAGCTTCGCCTGATCGGCAACGACACCCTCGTCGGCGGCCGCCGCGTGCATCAGTGGGCGGACGGGCGGCACCTCTATTTCGCGATGAAGCTGTCGCGGCCATTCGCGCGTGCCACGTTGTACAGCGAGGACCAGCCGCTGCCGGATGGCACGTCCGAGGCCAGGGGCACGCATCTGAAGGCCGCGCTGCATCTCGACGACGCAGCGCACGCGCCGCTGCTGGTCAAGGTGGGCATTTCGGCGGTCGACATCGACGGTGCGCTGCGCAACCTCGACGCGGAGCTGCCCGGCTGGGATTTCGAGCGCGTGCAGCAGACCGCCGCCGACACGTGGGAGCGCGAACTTTCGCGCATCCGCATCGAGTCGCCGTCTAGGCCGATCCTGCGCACGTTCTACAGCGCGCTCTACCACACCATGCTGGCGCCCACGCTGTTCAGCGATGTGGATGGCCGCTATCGCGGCATGGATCTGGCGGTGCACCAGCTGCCACAGGGCCAGCACAACTACAGCACCTATTCGCTGTGGGACACCTATCGCGCGCTGCATCCGCTGTACACGCTGTACCAGCCCGAGCGCGTGCCGGATATGGTCAACGGCCTGGTGCGCATGGCCGCGGAAAGTCCCGACGGGCCGCCGGTGTGGCCGCTGCAGGGCGTGGAGACCGGCACCATGATCGGCTACCACTCCGCCGTGGTGATCGCCGAGGCGCAGGCCAAGGGCTTCACCGGCATCGACTACGCGAAGGCGTGGCCGATCTATCGAAAGCGCGCCATGGACGACGACTACCGCGGCCTGCCGTACTACCGCAAGCTGGGCTACATCCCCAGCGACAAGGAGGGCGAGGCGGTCAGCAAGACGCTGGAATACGCCTACGACGACTGGGCCGTGGCGCATCTGGCCGACGCCGCCGGCGCCGGCGACGACGCGAAAAAATTGCGCGAGCGCTCACGCAACTATCGCAACGTGTTCGACCGCAAGCTCGCCTTCACGCGCCCGCGCGGCAGCGACGGTTCGTGGCTGGAACCGTTCAATCCGCGTGGCATGGGGCACTCGGACAAGTGGCGCGACTTCACCGAGTCGAACGCGTGGGAGGCCACCTTCCTCAACCAGCACGACTTGTATGCCTACATGCAGCTGTTCGGCAGCGAGCAGGCGTTCGAGCGCAAGCTGGACGAACTGTTCACCACCAGTTCCGCACTGCCGGCCGATGCGCCGCCGGATATCGCCGGCATGGTGGGCCAGTATGCGCACGGCAACGAGCCGAGCCATCACGTGGCCTATCTTTACGCGTACACCGGCGCGCACCACAAGACGCAGGCGCGCGTGCGCATGTTGCTGGACACCATGTATCCACCGGATCCCGACGGGCTGGCCGGCAACGAGGACTGCGGGCAGATGAGCGCGTGGTACGTGCTGAGCGCGCTGGGCTTGTACGCGGTCGATCCGGTCAGCGCCAATTACGTATTCGGCAGTCCGCTGCTGGATCACGCCGAAGTCGCGCTTGTCGGTGACCGGAAGCTGGTTGTCCACACGATCGGCAACGGACCGGGGCAGCCCTATATCGAATCGGTGCAATGGAACGGCAAGCCGTGGACGCGCAGCTGGATCAGCCATGCCGAACTGGCCGCCGGTGGCACCCTGGAGTTCCGCATGTCCGCTACGCCGAACCGGCAATTCGGCGCAGCCCCGGCCGATCGACCGCCTGCGTTCGGCATGCCGGCCACGGCGACGATTTCTTCCCATGCCACCTGAGCAGCCTGCACGGAAACCTCGCGTGCCCTGGGCAGGAATTCCAGGTGGGCGCACGACTCAAAGTTTTCGTGACACTTTTGCTGCAGTGCAACTTGCCTCGATCCAAATATGAAGTACTAATTCACCCATGCAACGGTGATGTCGCGCTGGATGGCTAGCTCAACGCCAACCTCGCGACGATCGGGATGGGACATGCGGGGTTCGCTCGGTGGGTTGACGAGGCGACAGCTCCGCCGATTCAGGGTGCTGGGTGGAGCGGTACATGAATGGTGGTGGCCAGATGCATTGCGCGATACGGGGTATCGGTTCCTTGCCTGCCGATCGTGAAGGAGCCATGCCCGTTGCGGCGGCAGTGCCATGTTTCGATGAGCGGCATGCATGGCTTGCCGCCGATGTCGGCGGAACCCACGCTCGCGTTGGGCTGGTTGCATTCGGTCCGGATCAGGCTGCCCCGACGGTACTGATCCACCGTGTCTACAAATGCGCCGAGTACGCGGGCCTGGATGTCATCGTGCGGGCATTCTGCGATGAGTACGCGGTGGAGCCGCAGCGGTTCGCGCTCGCCTGTGCGGGGTTCCTGCATGAAGGTCGGGTGGTCAGCAGCCATCTGCAGTGGCCGATCGTGCCGGCGACACTCGAGCAGATGCTGGCGCTGGACGAAGTCAAGGTACTGAACGATTTCGAGGCGCTGGCGTACGCCACGGCCTATCTGGGTGCGGACAGCGTGATGCCGCTGCATGTTCCGCCGTCCCATTCGGGTCTGACGTCAGGCCCTGTCGTGGTCGTCGGACCGGGGACGGGACTGGGAGTGGCGGTGCGTCTGCCCGGTTCGCGGCCGGTCGTGCTGGCCACCGAGGCGGGTCATATCCAGCTGGCCGCGCGCGTGGGGCGCGAGCAGCAGGTGCTGGCCGAGCTGGCACCGGCGGACACCCATGTCCCGTACGACCATGTGTTGTCCGGCCCCGGCCTGTTGCGCCTGTATCACGCGCTGTGTCGGCTGGAACGGCAGCCGGCGGTGTTCGACCAGCCGGAAGCCCTGACCTCGGCGGCAAATACCGGCGAGGATATGCTGGCCGTGGAGACGTTGCAGTTGTTCTGCGGATGGCTCGGCTCCTACGCCGGCGATCTGGCCATGCTGTACGGCGCGACCGGCGGCATCTACCTCGCCGGCGGATTTCTTGCACGCATGATCGGGTTCGTGCGGAAAAGCGCTTTCGTCCATCGCTTTCTCGACAAGGGCGCCATGCGCCCCTTCCTGCAAAGCATTCCCGTGCACGTGATGGATCACGGCCAGCTGGGTGTCATCGGCGCGGCGAGCTGGCTGATGGATCGCTCCATTCGCAACCGGGAGGGCTGAGCCCATGCGCGACGAGCAGCATGCAAACACACATGATCGCAGGCGGTGGCTGAGGGATCACCTGCCATCGTTCTGCACGGGGTTGGGCATGGTTGCCGCCATCTGTGGCACGGCAGCCATCGCCGCCGGTGCGCCGCCTTCGGTGACGCCGCCGGATGCGGCAACGATCGAGCAGCAGTGGGTGACGGCCAACCGGCCGTACGACAGTACACGCAAGGCCATCCTCACGCAGGCCCGCAAGGTCGCCTGGCAGGGGCCGATGCAGCCGGAGTGGCAGCGCCTGACCGCCTACACCACGCCCGAATGGTATCGGGATGCCAAGTTCGGCATCTTCATCCACTGGGGCGTGTATTCGGTGGCGGCCTACAAGGGCGAGTGGTATCCGCGCCACATCTACGAACGCGATGGCGAGAACGCCAACTATTACCAGCACCAGGTGGCCACCTACGGCCCCATGCCACGGGTCGGCTACAAGGATCTGATCCCGCGCTTCAAGGCCGAGCATTTCGATCCGCAAGCGTGGGCAAAACTATTCCGCGAGGCCGGCGCGCGTTACGTGGTGCCGGTCGCCGAGCACCACGACGGCTTCGCCATGTACGACTCGAAACTGTCGGACTGGACTGCGGTGAAGATGGGCCCGCATCGCGACGTGATCGGCGCACTGGCCAAGGCGATCCGCGGGCAGGGCATGAAGCTTGGCCTGTCATCGCACCGGGCCGAGCACGACTGGTTCTACGAATACGGCCGCCGTTTCAATTCCGACGTCAACGATCCGCGCTACGCTGCGCTGTACGGTCCGGCGCATCCGATGGAATCGGCCAAGGGAGAGGACGGCCAGGATGTCGACTGGACCTTTGTATCCGACGCGTACCTCGACGACTGGCTGGCGCGCTCGGCCGAAATCGTGCAGGACTACCACCCCGACCTGATGTATTTCGACTGGTGGATTGGCCAGCCGCGTTTTCGCGGTGCGCTGGCCGAGTTCGCCGCGTTCTATTACAACCAGGCCGCGGCGCGTCGGCAGGGCGTGGTGCTCAACTACAAGCTCGACGACATGCGTCCCGGCACTGGCACGTTGAACATCGAGCGCGGGCAGGCGGCGGATATCCGCGCGCAACCCTGGCAAACCGAAACCTCCGTCAGCCCCGACTCGTGGGGATACGTGGAAGGCGATACCTACAAGACGCCCGATGAGATCGTGCAGCTGCTGGCCGACGTGGTCAGCAAGAACGGCAACCTGCTGCTGAACATCGGGCCGAAGGCCGATGGCACCATCCCGCCGCAGGCGCGGCATATCCTGCAGGCCATCGGCTCATGGATGCACGCCAATGGCGAAGCGATCTACGGCACGCGGCCGTGGCGGCGCTTCGGCGAAGGCCCGACCCAAGTGGTCGCCGGCACCATGGATGACACCAAGACCAAGCCGTACACCGCGGAGGATTTTCGCTTCACCACGAAGGGCGCCCAGCTGTACGCCATCGAGCTGGGCTGGCCGACGACGGGGCACGCGTTGATCCATTCGCTCGATTCGGCGACAAAGGTGACCTCGGTGACATTGTTGGCGACCGGCAAGTCGGTGGCCTTCAGGCAGCAGCCGGATGGCCTGCATCTCGACTTGCCGGCGCAGCCGGCGGGTGTGCGCGCCTATGCCTACCGCATCGGACTGGAAAGCCACTGATGTCGATGCAGACGACCATCATGAAACGCCTGTTCGTGCTGTGGTGTCTGATCGTGCCACTCGGCGCATACGCACGGGCGCCGAGTGCGCTGTTCTACATGGTGGATACGCAGAAATCGATCGACTCCTTCGTGCACCACGCCGACAGGATCGATGTGCTGGTGCCGACCTGGTACAAGGTGGACGAAAGCGGGCTGGTGTCGGGACAACCCAACCCTTACGTGATGCAGGTCGCCACGACAAACGGCGTGACCGTGATGCCGATCATTTCATCGGGCGGTGGTCGCGCGACGTTTCACCAGTTGCTGGGCAACGAGAAGGCCAAACAGGCGATGATCGCCTCGCTCATCGAGCAGGCCACGCTGCACGGCTTCAGCGGGTTCCAGTTCGATTTCGAGAACATCGCCTGGACCGATCGCGACGCGTTGACGTTGTTGACGAAGCAGACGGCCGAGGCGTTGCACAAGCAGGGTTTGAAACTATCGATGGCCGTGGTGCCCAACGCACCCGGTTATGCCGGCGGCGGCATTTTCAGCAAATGGATGTGGGAGTACTGGCGCGGCGCCTATGATCTCAAGGCGCTGGCCAAGGTACTGGACCTGGTCTGCCTGATGACCTACGACCAGCATACGCGCTGGACCACGCCCGGACCGGTGGCCGGCATGCCGTGGACCATGCAGCACCTGAAGTACGCGCTGCAGGTCGTGCCGAAGGGAAAACTCTCGCTGGGCATCCCGCTGTACGGCTACCACTGGTACGCCGGCAACCCGGTGCACGCGGACGGCACGGAATCCTCCAACATCTCCGCCGACTACATCGACGCCGACGAATCGATGCCGCTGGCACGGCAATACGGCGCGACCGTGCAGTGGGATCCGGTCGAGCACGAAGCCTGGTTCTATTTCTATCGCGACCAGATGCGCGAATGGGTTTCCATGCCCGATGTCCGCTCTTTTCATGATCGCTATGCGGTGGTGGAGAAGTACGACCTGCAGGGTTTTTGTTCCTGGGTACTGGGCGCCGAAGACCCGGCGATCTGGAATGGACTGCCCGAGACCGGGCGCTCCACGCCGTAGGCCGGTCCATCGAGTGGTTTCGACAGCTTCGACTTTGCAAGAGAGGGTTTTGGCCATGCAAGACGATTCAGAAGGTGGCGCAGGTTTTCCTGGCGAGTGCTTCGTTGCGCCAGATCAGCGGGTACAAGCGGGTGTTCATCGGTGTCGGGTTCAGGGGGCGGAGTTTCATTCGACAGGTCGGGTTTTCACGGGGAGAGAGCAATCATGAGCAATACATGTTTTCGCCGCAGCGCACTTGCCAGTTCCCTGGCATTGGCGTTTTTTGTACCGCCGGTCCTGGCGCAGACGGCGACGCCGTCTCCCACCGATCAGCAAGTTTCGCAGCAGGACACCACAGCCCAGAAAAAAGCCGTGTCGCTGCAGAAGGTCGTGGTCACCGGCTCGCTGATTCCTCGCGTGGAGATCGAGGGGGCGGCGCCGGTCATCACCATTTCCGGCGCGCAAATCAAGCAGCAAGGTTTCACCACGGTCTACGAGTTGATGAACTCGCTGACCCAGACGGGCGTTGCCCAGACAGCGCCCAGCTGGGGCAGCAGCTCGGTCAATGCGCGCCAGCTCAATCTGCGCAATCTTGGCTCGGGGCGCAGCCTGCTGCTGGTCGACGGTCATCGGGTGAGTGATTATCCGCAGCCGGGTGGTGCCAGTACCAACTTCCAGAACTACAACAATATCCCGACCGGCATGATCGACCGTGTCGAAATCCTCGCTACCGGTGCGTCGTCGCTGTACGGCTCGGATGCCGTCGCCGGCGTGGTCAACATCATCCTGAAAAAGCAATACCAGGGCGACGACGTGCAGTTCACCCTCGGCTCGTCGACGCGTGGCGGGCGCGATTACGGCGATTTCAATCTGGTCGGCGGCAAGTCCGGCGACAACTGGCATATCGTCTACAACCTGGAGCGTTCCCATCGCAGCGGGTTATACGGACGCGATCGTCCATACACCGATTCGGAAGCCGACGCGGGTTTCGGTGCCTGGGATTCGAATGCACGCCTGTTCGGTTATCAGACCTATCCCGGTCTCAGGATGACGAATGACAGCGGCAACTACATTGCGCCGCCGGCCGGCGCCTGCGCTCAATTCGGCAACAACTTCGCGCTGCGCAACACCAAGACCGCCTCCACCACCGGCCACACGGTCAATCCGGGTGATGTCACGGATCAAGGCTTCTACTGCACGCAACCGGCATTGTTCTCCAACTGGGTGCTGACGCCTGGTAGCGACAGCAAGGATGCCTACATCTCCGGCGAATACGATTTCAGCAATAACATGCAGGCCTATGGCTCGATCGGGTTGTGGGACACCCTCGGCACATCCAATACCGAGCTGCCGTTCCTGTATCCGATGGGTGGTCTGCCCAATGGTTTCTACGACCAGACCAGCGGGCAGGTGATCACCGACTACTTCCGGCAGCTGACCCCGCAGGAACTGGGCAGTTACGGCAACACGCACGACAAGGAGCAGAACTGGGATATCCACGCCGGCTTGCGCGGCACGTTTCTGGATGGGCGCTTCAACTGGGACCTGAACCTGGGCACCAACAAGTACATCGTGCACGAACGCTATACCGGTCTCAACGAACAGGGCATGTTCGACTTCTTCTACGGCCCTCAACTCGGCACCACCACGGTTGGCGGAAATACGGTGCCGGTCTACGCACTCAATTCGGGACGCTTCTGGAATCCGATCACACCGGCGCAATACCAGTCGTTCGGTGTGGTCGGCGAGAACAGCGCTGCGAGCTGGATGGACCAGGCCTCGCTGAATGTGAATACCGACGAGCTGTTCCGCACCTGGGCCGGCCCGGTCGGCTTTGCCGCCGTGCTGGAATTCGCCCACCAGGGCTTCAAGCTGTCGCCTGATCCGCGCGGCAACACCACCAGTTTCGGTGACCCGTTCCAGGATTACATCACCGGCGGCGGCACTCGCCAACGCGGGTCGTTCGGCACGGAACTGCGCATTCCGCTGTTGTCCACGCTGACCTGGGCCCTGTCCGGGCGACTGGACAAATACCGTGATGCCAGCGCGGCGGACATTGCGCGCACCTGGGGCAGCTCGCTGGAGTTTCGACCCTACGATGGCTTGTTGCTGCGCGGCTCCTACGGCACCAACTTCCACGCACCGGACATGCAATACATCTACAAGAACCCCTCGGTGTCGCAGGTCGGCATCTATGCCGATCCCTATCAATGCATCACCACCGGTGATACATCCTGCCAGCCGACTCAGCACAACACCTATTTCCTCTCGCACCAGGCCGGCAGCCCGAATCTGCTGAACGAAACCGGTCATTCCTGGACCTATGGCTTAGTCTGGCAGGTGCCGGGGGTGGAGGGTTTGTCGGTCTCGGCCGATTACTGGCACATCGGCATCAACAGCGGCATCAAGACCATTGATCAGAATGGCGCATTGACCGACGAAGCGGGTTGCCGCACCGGCAAGCTGATCACCGGTGAACCGTATATCGCGCATGTGCCGGGATCGGCGTATTGCCAACAGGTCATCGCCAATGTCCAGCGCGATGCCAATGGCAACATCACCAATGTGTACAGCGGCGCCATCAACGAGAGCTCGCTGTATGTCAGCGGCGTCGATGCGTCGCTGGCGTATGCGCTGAAAACCGCGAACTGGGGCAACTTCAACCTCAGCATCGACTACACCGACAACCTGTCCTACAAGGAACGCTCGCTGGCCTCCGATCCGCTGGTCAATACCCGCTACGACCGTGCGGCGAGCAAGGTACGCGGTACGGTGAACTGGCGGGAAGGCGCGTGGAACGTGACCTTGTACGGTGATCGCACCGGCCAGGTTCGTGCACCCAATTACAACAATTGCAACTCGTTGCCCAACGGCATTCGGCCAAACAAGGGCGATGCGGATTGCACGATGTACTTCGGGCACGTGCCGGCGTGGATCACCTGGAGCACCAACATCGGTTATCGCTTCGATGACCGCCTCAAGCTGGGCCTGACCGTTTCCAACATCTTCGACAATGTCGGCAGGATTCCGTATTACGCCGGCGGGTTCGAGTTTATTCCGACGTTGAACAACGCCAACTACAACGGGCGGGAAATCTCGGTGACGCTCGACTACAAGCTCGATTGATCCATGCGTAGCGAGGTGGCCCGGCAAAGCGTCGGGCCACCTCTCGTTTCAGGTACCGGATGATCGATGAGCCCGATCCATGTCGCACGCCGAAGCCGCATCATTTCGATCGCGATGGTCGGTGCGCTGTTTTTCGTCATGGAATGGTTCGCCTGATCTGCGCTCAAAAGAATCCGAGGTGGTTTCCCGATGTTGAAATCCTTTCCGAGCTGGTGCTGCGGCCTGCTCATCCTGATGGCGAGCGCTCACGCGACGGCCCAGGCCCGGATCACGATCATTCCGAAGCCGCAACGACTGGAACTCGGTGAGGGAAGTTATCGGCTGGATGCGCACTCGGGCATCGTCGCACCGGGCGATGCGCGTGCACGCGAGATTGCCTCGTTCCTGCGCGATGCGATCCGCACGCAGACGGGTATCAAGCTGGCCGAAGGCCGTCACGCACACGGCATTTTGCTGGCGATCGATCCGTCCGTGCAGGGGAAAGAGGCATACCGGCTCTCGGTGACAACGCGGGGAGTGACGATCCGCGCGGCGACCAACCAAGGTCTGTTCTGGGGCGTGCAGACGTTGCGTCAACTGCTGCCGCCTGAGGGCAGGGCATCGACCATGCTGCCTGTGGTGCGTATCGACGATGCACCGGCGTTCGCGTATCGCGGATTCATGCTGGACGTCAGCCGGCACTTCTATCCGGTCGCCTTCATCAAGAAGCAGCTCGACCTGCTGAGCTACTACAAGATCAACACCCTCCACTGGCATCTCACGGACGACCAGGGCTGGCGCATCGCGATCAGGCGTTATCCGAAACTCACCAGCGTCGGCGCGTGGCGTATCGAGGCGGACGGCAGCCGCTATGGCGGTTTCTACACGCCAGCGCAGATTCGCGACGTGGTGGAGTATGCGCGCCGGCGCAACATCATGGTCATCCCGGAGATCGAGATGCCGGGGCACAGCATGGCGGCGCTGGTGTCTTATCCCGAGCTCTCGTGCACCAGACAGCTGCTGATCGTGCCGACGACCTGGGGCGTGTTCAAGGATATCGACTGCGTTGGCGACAAGGGCACGTTCACCTTCCTGCGGAACGTGCTGGACGAGGTGATGGCCATGTTTCCCGCGCCGTACGTGCACATCGGTGGCGACGAGGCGCCGAAGGATCGCTGGAAGGACTGCGTCTCATGCCAGGCACTGATGCACGAGCAGGGCATGAAGGACGAGGAGGGGCTGCAGAGCTACTTCATCAAATACATCCAGCGCTATCTCGCCAGCAAGGGCAGGGTGCTGGTCGGCTGGGACGAGATTCTCGAAGGCGGTGCCGACACGAGTGCGATCATCGAGATCTGGCGGGGTGACGACGAAGCGCGCAAGGCCCTGTTGAACGGCAACCGCATCATCATTGCCGGACCGTTCTACCTGGATTCGCCGCTGGAAAAACTGACCGTGCAGAGCATCTTTCGCACCGATATCGCCGGTCGAACGTCATCGCCCGGATCGCCGGCAACGCCGGCGGACGACGCGGTCTTCGCGGCGCACCGCGCGCAGATTCTGGGTGCCGAAGCGCCGTTGTGGAGTGAGCGCGCGAATCCGTTCAATGCCGAATCGAAGATGTATCCGCGCCTGCAGGCCTTCGCGGAAAACCTGTGGAGCGGCGGTGCACACGACGATGCGGCTTACGCGGATTTCGAACATCGCCTGCAGGGCCATTACCGCTGGCTCGATCAGCAGCGGGTAGCCTACGGCACGGAAGACCAGCCGGTGGTCACTTACTCGGAAACCGTGAACGCCCACCGGGACGGTTGGCAGCTGCACGCGAAACGCGGCTTCGACGATCTGCAGAACCACTACACCACGGACGGCACGGAGCCGACCGCACAATCGCCTTCATTTGGCGATACCGCGGACGTGCATCAGGCAGGTACGCTGAAGGTGGTGCCGTTCCGCAGGGGACTGCGTTACGACAACGCGAGCTCCTTCACACTGAGGGACAATTTCGCGCTAGGCAGACCCATCGCCTTCACGAAACCCGCCTCTTCCGCGTATGCGCCAGGGAACGCGCTGGTGGACGGCGTAAGCGGCAGCGACGATTTTCATGACGGCCGCTGGGCGGCCTGGCACGACAGCGATCTTGAAGCGACGATCGATCTGCAGCAGAACACGACACTTCATTCGATCGACGTGGGATTTCTGCAGGCGACCGGTTCGAGGATCCTGCTGCCGCAGCGGGTGACATTTTCCGTTTCGCTCGACGGCAAGCGCTGGACTCAGCGGTATGTGGCCGAGCCTAGGGCGGATCTGTCGGACGCGAAGCCGTTGCTGCGGCGAGTCGAGTTCAGCGCGGTGAAGCCCGTGGTCGCACGCTACATCCGCGTCGTGGCGGACAAGGTCGGCTCGCTGCCGGAAACGTTTCCCGATGGCGACAAGAACATCTGGCTGTTTGCCGACGAAATTCTGGTTCGCTGAAACCGTGATGCCCATCGGACTCCCCTGCAGCACGAAGTACGTGGCTGCCTCGACCGAATTTCGCGCATTGGCGGAAGCGTCTTCGAGGAGGCGAGTGGTTTGCGCGATGCAGCATGTGCGAACCAGGAGGTGGTGTTAGCGTTCGATTTCAACCGATCTAAATCGGTTGTTTCTGATTCACCGCTCAAGGGGAGGCCTCATGGCGCATCAGCTGTTTCGCTCGTGGTTGCCGGTCGCGCTGGCGTTGTCCCTGCTGCCCGGTATCGCCGCAGCGGCCACCGGACATGGCGGAGAAGTCGATCCGCGCATCGGTACCGGTGGCGACGGCCACACCTTTCCCGGCGCCACCGTACCGTTCGGGATGATCCAGCTGTCGCCGGATACGGCGATGCCGGATTTCAAGCACGCGTACAAGTGGGCGGCGGGCTACCAGTATGGCGATCCCACCATCATGGGCTTCTCGCACACGCACTTTTCCGGCTCCGGTCATTCGGATCTCGGCGACGTGCTGGTGATGCCGATCAGCGGTGACGTGAAGCTGGATCCGGGCGATGCGACCAGGCCGGTCAGCGGTTACCGCTCACGCTTCAGCCATGCCAGCGAAGTGGAGCAGGCCGGCTACTACGCGGTGACGCTGAGTGATTACGGCGTGCGCGCCGAACTCACCGCCGGCCGGCGGGTCGGCTGGCATCGCTACACGTTCCCGCTGAACAAGCCGGCGCATGTGCTGCTGGATCTGCGCCCGAGCATCTACGACTACCCGGGCAAGGTGCTGTGGGCCAGCCTGCGCGTGCACGCCGACGGCACCGTCACCGGATGCCGCACCACCCGTGGCTGGGCGCCGGGGCGCGAGTTGTGCTTCGCCATGCGTTTCTCGCAGCCGATGAGCTCGCGCGAGTTGTACGACCGCGAGACGAATCTGATCTACAAGGGCTTCAAGGGACCAGGCAACCAGCCGGAGGATCACGATGCCGAGAACGGCCGCGCGCTGGTCGGCGTGTTCGATTTCGGCAAGCTGCAACAACCGCTGGAAGTGAAGGTGGCGATCTCGCCGGTGAGCGCTGCGAACGCCATTGAAAACCTCGACCACGATGGTGCCGGCTGGGATTTCGACGCGCGCCATGCCGCGGCGAAAGCCGCCTGGGACCAGGCGCTGGCGGTGATCGACGTCGACGCACCGCCGACCACCCGCACGCTGTTCTACACCGCGCTGTACCACGCGATGCTGTCGCCCACGCTGAGCATGGATGTCAACGGCGACTACCGCGGGCCGGATCACGCCGTGCATCGCGCGGACGGTTTCGAGTTCTATTCGACGTGGTCGCTGTGGGACGTCTACCGCGCGCAGCAGCCACTGATGGTGTTGCTCAATCCCGGGCGCAGCACCGACTTCATCCGTTCGCTGATCGCCGCGCGCGAAGCCAGCCCGTTCGGCATCCTGCCGGTGTGGGCGTACCAGGGGCTGGAGACGTGGTGCATGATCGGCTACCACGCGGTGCCGGTGATTGCTGACGCATACATCAAGGGCGTGCGCGGCTTCGACGCGGACAAGGCGCTGCAGGCGATGGTGGCCAGCGCCACCTATGCGCCGTATGGCGACCTGGCCGACTACATGAAGCTCGGCTACGTGCCGATCGACAAGGAACCCGAGGGCGCGTCGAAGACGCTGGAATACGCCTACGACGACTGGTCGCTGGCGCAGATGGCGAAGGCGATGGGCAAGACCGGGGTGGCCGCCACGTTCGCGAAACGGGCCATGAACTGGCGCCAGGCGTGGGATCCGAAAACCGGTTTCATGCGCGCGCGCCTGAGCAATGGCCAATTCCGCGAACCCTTCGACCCCGAGATCGCCGGCTACGGCAGCGACTTCACCGAAGGCAATGCATGGCAATACTCGTGGTACGTGCCGCAGGACGTGGCAGGGCTGATCACCGCGATGGGCGGCGATGCGAAATTCGTGGCCAAGCTCGACGCGCTGTTCGACGCGAAGATCGACCCGGCGCACTTCAAGAACGTCGAGGACATCACCGGCCTGATCGGCTGGTACGCGCACGGCAACGAGCCCAGTCATCACATCGCGTATCTGTACGACTACGCCGGCGCGCCGTGGAAGACCCAGCAACGACTGAAGCAGATCATGGACAGCCAGTACGCGGCGCGTCCCGACGGCCTCAGCGGCAATGACGACCTCGGCCAGATGTCGGCCTGGTACGTGTTCAGCGCGCTGGGTTTCTATCCGGTGACGCCGGCCAGCGACGAGTATGCGATCGGCCGGCCGTTCGTGGCGAAGGCGCTGATCCATCTGGGCCATGGCCGCACGTTCACGGTCAGCGCGGCGCCGCTGGATGACGCGCATCCGTATGTCGGCGCGGTGACGCTCAACGGCAAGCCGCTGCAGCGCACCTATCTGCATCATGCGGAGATCGTCGCCGGCGGCGCGATGCATTTCACCATGCAGGCCGAACCGGCGCGGACCTGGGGCCGGGCGGTGACAGCGCGGCCGGCAGCGATGAGTGGCTATCTGCCATGAGCGCGCGAACGGGCTGGGCGCGTCGCTAAACATGCCAGAATGCTGCGGATACTTTTCCTGGCGGGCTGGTCAATGTTGCAGGTCGGATGAAAACGAGGGGAATCTTCCGCTGGCGTACCGCCGGCCTGCTGCTGGCCGTGCTGGTCATCGTGGCGTTGCCGTATGTGGTGACGTTGTCCGGCGCGCGCGACAGCCAGCGAGCGTCCGCCTGGGTGACCCATTCCAGTGCCGTCAAGGCGGCCACCTATGAAGTGGCCTATGTGGCCCGTGACAGCGAAAGCGCCACGTATCGCATGCTGGCGGGCGACAGCAACGAGCTGACCGGGAAACGCGCGCTTGCCGCCGGTCAGCGGGTGCCGGGGCTGCTGCGCCAGCTGCGTGCGATGACGCGGGACAATCCGGATCAGCAGATCCACATCGGAGCGCTCGAGAGTGCTCTCAACGGTCGTATTGCACTGACGAGCCAGGCGCAGACGCGACTGCAGCAGGGCGATACGGCGGGGGCGCGGCAATCCCTGCGTGACGCGGGCGATCTGTTCCCCATCAGCGGGAAAATCGCCGAGATCGCCCACACCGAGGACCTCCTGCTGGAAGATCGTCAGACGGCCGCCAACCATCAGGCCTTCAATGGCCGGATCGTGCTCAGCGTGACCGCGGTGGCGCAGCTGTTGCTGCTGACCATCATCGTGCTGATGTCGGAGCGGCAGATCGGCCAGCGGCAACGGGCCGAGACCCGTGAGGGCCGCGCGGTGCAGCGTTCGCAAATGATTTTCCAGGCCGTGCGCGAACCGATCGCGCTGTTCGACGAGAACCTCAACAGTCTGCTGGTGAACAATGCCTTCAGCGAACTGTATGGCATGGACCGGCCGCAGAGTTCGCAGGCACTGGCGGCGATCGGCGACGGTGCCTGGAGTGACGCCGCGGTGTTGCAACGTCTGACCGATGTGCTGTTGCGCGACCGCGAATTGTGGGATCACGACATGATCCAGCGCACGGTCGATGGCGTGGAGCGTCATCTGGTGGTCAACGCGCGCCGCCTGCAGCAGCAGGACACCGATGCACCGGCGTTGCTGCTGACGGTGAGCGATGTCACCACGCGCGCCTTGGCCGAACAGAAGGTCAACGAGCTCAATCGCCAGCTGGAAGGCAAGGTGGCGCAGATTTCCGACGTCAACCGGGAGCTGGAGGCGTTCAGCTATTCGGTCTCGCATGACCTGCGCGCACCGTTGCGGCACATCGCCGGGTTTGCGCGCAAGCTGGAGCAGCATCTGGGTGAGCGCGTCGACAACAAGGTCAGCCACTACATCGACGTGATCGCCGGTTCGGCCCAGCGCATGGCCTTGCTGATCGACGACCTGCTGGTGTTTTCGCGGCTGGGCCGCGGCGCGCTGCGGCTGCAGGCGGTGGACATGCAGTCGGTGGTGGACGAGGCGCGCGCGCTGGTCGAATCCGGCGAGGAGGGTCGCCGCATCGTGTGGACGATCGCGCCATTGCCGATGGTGATCGGCGATGAGAACATGCTGCGCACGGTATGGCAGAACCTGCTCGGCAACGCGGTCAAGTACACCGGTCAATGCGAGGTGGCACGCATCGAGGTGAACGTGCAGCGGGGCCACAACGGCGACTACGAATTCACCGTGGTCGACAACGGTGCCGGTTTCGACATGCAATACGCAGACAAGCTTTTCGGCGTGTTCCAGCGCCTGCATCGCGCTTCCGAGTTTCCGGGCAACGGCATCGGTTTGGCCAATGTGCGCCGTATCGTGGCGCGTCATGGCGGGCGCACATGGGCCGAGGCCGAGCCGGGGCACGGCGCCCGTTTCCATTTTTCGCTGCCGGCCACCGATCTGGCCGGTACACCCACCTGAGATCCGGTAATGATCACGAAAGAATTGCGCACCATTCTGCTGGTGGAAGACAGCCTGGCCGATGCCGAAATGGCCATGGACGCCCTGCGCGACGCGCACCTGGCCAACCCGGTGGTGCACGTCGAAGACGGCGTGGAATGCCTGGACTATTTGTATGCGCGCGGTGAATGGGCTTCGCGCGAAACCGGCGATCCGGCGCTGGTGCTGCTGGACATCAAGATGCCGCGCATGGACGGACTGGAGGTGCTGACGCAGCTGCGCAACGATCCACGGATGCGGCGGATTCCGGTGGTGATCCTGTCCTCCTCGCGTGAGGAAAGCGATCTGGCGCGCAGCTGGGACCTCGGCGCCAATGCCTATGTGATCAAGCCGGTCGACGTGGATCAGTTTTTCGAGGCGGTGCGGACACTGGGGCGATTCTGGGCGATATTGAACCAGGCGCCCGAGCAGGATTGATTCACCTGGCGACAGGTTCGGCAGGGAGCGCGGTCGCGGTTCGCGGCGAGTGCGCAGGTGCACTGGGAGGCGAGCGAGGATGAGAACCAACATGTCCAATTGGCAGCAGCAACCCATGCCGACCATTCGCGTCCTGCAGTTGGAGGACAGCGAGCGCGATGCCGAGCTGGTACTGGCGGAACTCGACAGCGACGGCCTCACCTACGAGGTGTGCCTGGTCGATGACGAGGCGCGCTTTGTCGCCGCGCTGAAGGAGTTCAACCCGCACATCGTGTTGTCCGATCTGAGCATGCCCGGCTTTTCCGGCCAGCGCGCGCTGGAGCTGTTGCGCGAGGACGATGAACTGCTGCCGTTCATCTTCGTCTCCGCCACGCTCGGTGAAGAGGCGGCGATCGAAGCCCTGCGCAACGGCGCCACCGACTACATCCTCAAGCAGAATCCGGCCCGGCTGGCCAGCGCGGTACGCCGCGCCCTGCACGAGGCGGAGTCGCGCCGGGGTCGCCGTCGGGCCGAGGCGGAACTGGTGCGCTCGCAGCGCTTCGAGAGCCTGGCTATGCTCGCTGGCGGACTCAGCCACGATCTGCGCAACCTGTTGCAACCGTTGCTGCTGGTCGGCGACAGCCTGCAGGACTACCAGGACGATCCGCGCCTGGCACGGCTGGGCAAACTGGTGCGCGATTGCGGCAAGCGCGGCCTGGACATGGTGCACTCGATGCTGTCGTTTGCCCGCGGCGCACGCCGGGCTGAACAGGTGCAGCTGGGCGCGCTGTTCAGCGCGTTCGACCTGCTGATGCAAGGCAGCGTGCCGCATGCGGTGAAGATGGAACTGGCCATCGATGACCCGGAACTGTTGTTCGAGGGCAACCACACCGAGCTGCAGCAATGCCTGCTCAACCTGTGCCTGAATGCGATCCAGGCGATGCCCGAGGGCGGTCACCTGCGCGTCGAGACATCGCAGCCGCGGCTGCCCGAGGACTTCTTCCTGGCCGAAGAGCAGCCGCGGCTGGGCCGCTACCTGTGCATCAGCGTGATCGACAGCGGCCCGGGCATGGACCAGCAAGTGCTGGAGCACCTGTTCGAGCCGTTCTTCACCACCAAGGAAACCGGCACCGGGCTGGGTCTGATGTCGTGCAAACGGATCGTCAACAGCCATGCCGGCGTGATGCGGGTGGACAGCACGCCTGGCAAAGGTACCCGCTTCGACTTGTATATCCCGCTGGAGGAACTGACCCACGACGAGCAGATGGAGCTGCCGGAGGACCTGGAAGGCTCCGCCGCGCGCGTGCTGGTGGTGGTGGAGGAAGCGGCCCAGTTGTCCCTGCTGACCGACACGCTGGATGCCTGGGGCTATCAGGTCCACGCCAGCCAGAGCGGCACCGCCGCGCTGCAGTGGATCGAGGCCGGTGGCCTGCCCGAGCTGGTGGTGCTGGACGCGGATATGAACCTGTTCACCGGCGTGCGCACGCTGGCTGCGTTGACCGCGCAGGGCTATACCGGCGCCGTGGTGTTGCTGGCCCGTCCCGGCGCGGCGCCGGACCTGCACGAACTGCCACCGCTGGAACACCTCTATGTAGTCGACAAGCCGGTCGCCACCCAGGTGTTGTTGCGCACGCTGCGCAAGGCGCTGACGGCTGCCGGTAGCGGCGAGTAGCCTGGTCGTTTCGCGTCACGTGCAGGAAGGGCCACTCAGGGGGTGTCCTTGTTGACGTATTACTTCGATCTGGCCCTGCGCAGTTGTCGGCGCAGCAAGGCCCTGACGGCACTCGTGGTGGTGCTGATGGGCTGTGGCGTCGGCACCTGCATGGTCACCTTCGCGGTGTTTCGTGCCACCTCGGCCGATCCGATTCCATGGAAATCAAGCCAGCTGTTCGTGCCGCAGATCGACAACTTCGGGCCGGTACACAACTGGAAGGGCGAGCCGCCGATCCTGCTCAGCTACACGGATGCCGAGGCGTTCCTGCACGCGCGGCAGGCGCGACGGCAGACGCTGATCTACGGAAGCAAGTGGACGGTGCTGCCGGACGACGCACAGCGGCAGCCGTTCTCGCAGGAAGGCGATGCGGTCAGCCGCGATTTCTTCGCGATGTTCGACGCGCCGTTCCGTTACGGCGGCGGCTGGTCGGCCAGCGATGACGACCAGCGCGCGGCGGTGGTGGTGATCAGCCTTGCGCTCAATCAAAAACTGTTCGGCGGCGCCAACAGCGTGGGTCGCGAAATCAACCTGGACGCGCACGCCTATCGCATCGTCGGCGTGCTGGATGGCTGGAACCCCAGCCCGCGCTTCTTCGATGTGGTCAGTTCGTACTATCCCTTCAGTCATCCGCGACAGCTGTATCTCCCGTTCAACCGAGCCATCGATCTGCAGAAAGCCGCCAGCGGTAATTTCTATTGCAGCACGAACTCCGCCGATCCCGATCTGCCGAACTGGGGCAGTGTATTGCACAGCGAATGCGCGTGGATCGCCGCGTGGGTAGAGCTACCCACGCGCGCTGACGTGGAGCGCTATCGCGACTGGCTGCACAACTACGCGGCCGAACAGCAGCGTGTCGGCCGCTTTGCCTGGCCGCCCAACGTGCGCCTGTCCGACGTCGGGCAGTGGCTGCACATGATGAAAGTGGTGCCGAAGGCCTCGGCGCTTTCGATGATCGTCTCGGTGAGCTTTTTGCTGATCTGCCTCGTCAACGTGGTGGGCTTGATGCTGGCGCGATTCATGCGACGTGCGCCGGAGATCGGCGTACGCCGCGCGTTGGGTGCGTCGCGTGGCGCGATCTATCGCCAGTTTCTGACCGAGGCGGCAGCGATAGGATTTGCCGGCGGCGTGCTGGGATTGCTGCTGACGGCGCTGGGCATGGCCGGCATCGATAACGTATTCGAGCCGGAAATAGCCCGGCTGGCGCAGCTCGATGCGTCGCTGTTGCTGCTGACCGTGGCGGTCGCGGTGGCTACCACGCTGATCGCCGCGCTTTATCCCACTTGGCGCGCCGCCCAAGTGCAGCCGGCGTGGCAGCTGAAGTCGAACGGATGAACACGACGATGCAGATACGCCCGATTCTTGCCGCGCTGCGCCGGCACAAGATGGCCACGCTGCTCATCGTGCTGCAGATCGCGCTGACCCTGGCGGTGGTCAGCAACGCGTTGTTCATCGTCAAGACGCGGATCGTGCATCTGTCGCGCCCGACCGGCACCGACGAGGCGCATCTGTTCGCGATCAGGAACGGGTGGGTCGGCCAGCCGGACGTGGCGCATATCGATGCGCAGATGCGCGCCGACCTGGCGACATTGCGCCACCTGCCGGGCGTGCGCGATGCATTTGCCAGGGCGTCCTATCCGCTGGAACAGGGCGGGGGCGGGCTGGTGCGCATCAAGCATCGGGTCGAGCAGACAACGAAGCCGCAGCTGGCGCTTTCCTATTTTGCCGACGAGCACGCACTCGGCACGTTTGGCATCGTGCTGGTGGCGGGCCGCAACTTCCGCGCCGACGAGATCAACAGCTTCGGGCCATAC
>JBEPVP010000001.1:0-5154 GCA_041690935.1 Rhodanobacter sp. | reverse complement strand
GAGCTGTGTATAAGAGACAGGCACGAATCTTTCTCGCCTCGCCGCGCGTTTGTGCCGGCGCGGCGGTGACGGGCCATCTGGCCCATCCACGGCAGACCGGCCCATGAGCAAACCGCTGTTGCTGGGACGTGCGCGGGTGCTGGGCGACGACGTCAACACCGACTACCTGATTTCCTCCACCCGCAAGAAGGAGGGCCTGGACCCCGCGGTCCTGCGCCGCTATCTGCTGGAGGACTTCGACCCCGCATTCGCTGCCAGTGTGGTCGAGGGCGACATCCTCGTGGCCGGCCGCAATTTCGGCTGCGGCTCCGCGATGGAGGTCGCCGTCACGGTGGTGCTCGGCGCGGGAATCCCCGCCGTGATCGCGAAGAGCTTCTCGCGCACTTATTGGCGCAACGCGATCAACAACGGGCTGCTCGCCATCGTGGCCGATACCGACCAGATCGTTGAAGGGCAACGCCTGGAAGTGCTCTTGAGCGACGCGCGTCCAGAATTGCGCGTCGGTGAGCCACCTGCGCGCAGCGTCGCCTGCGAGCCGCTACCGGATTTCGTGCTGGCCATGCGCAAGGCCGGCGGCCTCGTTCGCTACCTGCGCCAGCACCGGAAGCTGGCGTGAACCCTGTTGGACAAGGAAAACAATCCCATGAGTCTCATCGCCGCGCGGCTGAACCGCATCAAACCTTCCCCCAGCTCGATGGCGGGCCAGCGGGCGCGCGAGCTGCGTGCCCTGGGCCGCGACATCGTCGGCCTCACGTCAGGCGAGCCGGACTTCGACACGCCACCGAATGTGTGCGAGGCGGTGATGCGCGCGATGAGCGCGTCCAAGACCAAGTACACGGACGTGGGCGGCACGCCCGAGCTCAAGGCCGCGATCATCGAGAAGTTCAGGCGTGACAACTCCCTCGCGTTCGACCCGGCCCAGGTCATGGTCGGCACCGGCGGCAAGCAGATCATCTTCAATGCGCTGATGTGCACCGTCGAAGCGGGTGACGAAGTGGTCGTGCCCGCGCCGTACTGGGTGTCTTATCCGGACATCGTGCTGCTGGCCGACGGCCGGCCGGTGATCGTGCCCTGCCGCCCCGAGAACGGCTTCAAGCTCACGGCCGAAGACCTGGAGCGCGCGATCACCGCGCGCACGCGCTGGCTGGTGCTCAATGCGCCGAACAATCCCAGCGGGGCAACCTATTCGCACGACGAACTCAGGGCGCTGGCCGTTGTGCTGCTGCGGCATCCGCATGTCTGGGTCATGACGGACGACATCTACGAGCACATCCTGTACGACGGACGCAAGTTCGCGACGATGGCCCAGGTCGAACCCGCGCTGGCGGAACGCACGCTCACCATCAACGGCGTGTCCAAGGCCTACGCGATGACCGGATGGCGCATCGGCTACGGCGCGGGGCCCGCGGTGCTGATCAAGGCGATGGTCAAGCTCCAGTCGCAGAGCACCTCCAATGCCTCGTCCATCGGGCAGGCAGCGGCGCTCGAGGCGCTGAGCGGCCCGCAAGAGTTCATCGCCGAACGGACGGCCATCTTCCAGGAGCGGCGCGACGCCGTCGTGGGCGAACTCAATCGCATCGCGGGCGTTCACTGCCACCTGCCCGAGGGCGCGTTCTACGCGTTCCCGTCATGTGCCGAGCTCCTGGGCAAGACCACGCTCGACGGCAAGGTGCTCGCCAGCGACACGGACTTCGTGATGTACCTGCTCGAGGCGCAGGACCTCGCGGTGCTCCAGGGCGACGCGTACGGCTGCTCGCCGTTCTTCCGCATTTCGTTCGCCACCTCGATGGCGAAGCTGCAGGAAGGCTGCCGCCGCCTGCGGTTGGCCTGCGAAGCCCTGCGCTGATCCAACACCGACACAACACACAAGGTCAATCCCATGGCCATCGGATTTCGTATCCATCCCGCGGCGCACCGTGCCCCCGACTCGCTCCTCGACCGCTTTGCCGATGTGGTGACAGCGCACCTGAGCGACAACATGAGCCGCATGACCGCTGCCGGTCCGCGGCTTCGGCCCATGCACAAGGGAGGCAGGATGGTCGGTAACGCGCTCACGGTGAAGGTGCGGCCCGGCGACAACCTGTTGGTGCACAAGGCGATCGACATCGCCAAGCCACGCGATGTGATAGTGGTGGATGCGGGCGGCGACCTGACACAAGCCATCATCGGCGAGCTGATGATGCGGCACGCGCAGAAGCGGGGCGTCGCGGGCCTCGTCATCAACGGCGCGATCCGTGATCTCGGCACGATCGGCGCCGACACCTATCCGGTCTACGCGGCGGGCGTGACCCACCGCGGCCCCTACAAGGACGGACCCGGCGAGATCAACGTCGCCATCGCCATCGACGGCATGGTGGTACAGCCGGGCGACATCATCGTCGGCGACGAGGACGGTGTGGTCGCAGTGCCGCTGGCGCAGGCCGAAACGCTGCTCGAGCTTGCCGCAGCACACCGGGCCAAGGAAGATCGCACCATGGCCCAGATTCTCGCGGGCACCGTCGATCGCAGTTGGGTCGACGTGCTGCTCCAGAAGTCCGGTTGCGAAGACCTGCGCTGAAGTCTTGGCATCACGAATTGACGAACCCACAGACATCAACAGGAGACTTCAGACCATGACACGTATGACTTCTTATCTGGGCGCACTGGCATTGACGGCGACCGCCGCGGGATCGGCGCTGGCGGCCGATCACGTCGTGCTGTATTCGGCAAATGACGACACCGTGAACAAGCTGGTCGCGGAAGGTTTCAAGAAGGAAACCGGCATGACCGTGAATGTGGTCTCCACCGGGTCGGGCGTGCTCTTTCGCCGTATCGCTTCGGAAGCGGCGAATCCGCAGGCCGATGTCATATGGGGTGTCAGCTCCGCCCTGCTGAAGCAGAACGGGAAGTTCTTCCAGCCGTATGCGGTGAAGGGCCGTGAAGCCGTTCCGGCCGAGTACCGCGACCCGAACAATCTCTGGATCGGCACCAACCTGCAGGTCGTCACCATCAACCAGAACACGAAATCGATCGATCCGGCGAGCGGCCCGAAGACCTGGCAGGACCTGCTGGACCCGAAATGGAAAGGCAAGATCGCCTACACCGATCCGGCGAATTCGGGCTTTTCGTACGCCGCCGCGACCGGCCTGCTCACGTACTGGGGCGACAACGATGCGGCTTGGAACAAGTTCTCGTCGCTGGTCGCCAACGCCAAGATCCTCAATCGCTCGACCCTGGTGTTCGACGGCAACGGCAGCGGCGAATATCCGATCGGCATCTCGCTCGAATACGCCGGCTACCTGTGGGCCCAGAACGGCGCGCCGGTGAAGGTGACGTATCCGACCGAGGGCACGGTGGCGCTCGCGGAAGGCGCGGCCGTCCTCAAGGGCGCCCCGGAAGCCGATGCCGGCCAGGCGCTGGTCGACTACCTCGCCAGCAAGTCGACGCAGGAGATGTTGTTCAAGGCGACGTTCCGCCGCCCGGCCCGGCAGGACATCGATCTGTCCACCATGCCAGGCAACATGCCGGCCCTCTCGAAGATCAAGGTCCTTCCGTACAACGACGTGAAGTGGGACGAAGCGCGCAGTCCGACGCTGAGCCGGATCAAGACCGTCATCCAGAACACGCGCTGACACCGGACGTCCGTCGCTCATGACGACGATCCGCATCGAAGGGATCACCCGCACCTTTGGCGCGGTCCGCGCGGTCGACGACGTCTCCCTGACGATCGACGAGGGGAAGCTGTTCACGCTACTCGGACCGTCCGGCTGCGGCAAGACGACGCTGTTGCGCATGATTGCCGGCTTTGCCGATGTCGAAGTGGGCAGCATCTGGTTCGGTGACAAGCGCATCGACAGCCTGCCCGCGCATCGGCGGAACATCGGCATGGTGTTCCAGAACTATGCGATTTTCCCCAACCTCACCGTCGAGGGGAATGTCGCCTACGGACTGCGTGCTCGCAAGGTCAGCCCGGCCGACATTCCGGCGCGGGTGGAGAAGGCGCTCGCGCGCGTGCGTCTGGACGGCTACGGGCCGCGCTGGCCGCACCAGCTGTCGGGCGGCCAATTGCAACGCGTCGCGATTGCCCGAGTGCTCGTCATCGAGCCGGCCGTGCTGCTCTTCGACGAGCCCCTGTCCAACCTGGACGCGCAACTGCGCACGGAGATGCGCGTCGAGATCCGCCAGTTGCAGCAATCGCTGGGCCTCACGGCTGTCTACGTGACCCATGATCAGGAGGAGGCGCTGGCGATCTCGGACCGCATCGCCATCTTGCGCGCCGGCAAGATCGAGCAGATCGGTTCGCCGCAAGAGATATACCAGCGGCCCCAAACCGCGTTCGTCGCCGAGTTCCTGGGTGGCACCAACATGCTGCCCGGAGTCGCGGGTGCGTTCGACGGCCAGCGGACCGAAGTGGCGACCTGTGGCACCAGCATTTCGGTGCCCGGCAAGGTGGCCGAGGCCGGCCAGAAGCTGCTGCTGTCGATCCGGCCGGAAGACCTGCGCGTGGCGGAGGGTTCCGACGGCCCGCTGCTTCAGGCGAAGCTGGTCCTGCGTGAATTCCTGGGGCAAATCCAGCGGCTGCATGCGGCGCTGCCGGACGGCACGCCGATTCGCGTATCCGCGCTGGGCGGCCGGCACGTGGCGGCGACCGAGGGAAGCATGCTGGCGTTCACCTACGATCCGGCGCAGATCATCGCCTACCCGGCGGCATGAAGGGCTTCCGCTACACGGTCACCTTCGGTGCGCTGACCCTTCTCGCCTTGTTCCTGCTCTACCCGCTCAGCCTGGTGCTGAACGCCAGCCTCAGGGTCGACGGCACCGGGGCACTGACGCTCGCGAATTACCTGACGATTTTCGCGAACAAGTACTACGTCAACAGCATCGGCAATAGCATGATGGCGGCCGCGTTGGCGACGGTCGGCGCGACCCTGATCGGCACGCCGCTCTCGTTCTGTCTGGCGCGTGTCGACCTGCCCGGAAAGACGCTGCTGTTGACGCTCGCGACCTTGCCGCTGGTGCTGCCGTCCTTCGTTGCCGCGTATGCGCTGGTGCTGCTGTTCGGCCATGCCGGCATCATCACCACCGGTCTGCGCGCCATCGGCATTCCGATCGGTCCGATCTACGGCCTCACCGGGATCACCATCGTTTTTTCGCTGACGCTCTATCCCTATGTGC